>NZ_JBHVFF010000115.1:10168-24050 GCF_042801895.1 Streptomyces sp. NPDC057543
TCGAAGGGCACCGTGCCACCTAAATCAAGGCGTACAGGCAAACAGCACCGGCGCATGCCGACGCGTTCACCACTCTGCTCCGGCAAGCGCGCGTCACCGCAGGGACCGTCGTCGGCGACACGGTGTGCTTCGCCGTACCGGACGGCCTCGGCGTACCCGGGGATGCCGTCGTGGACTTCCTCAGCGGCGACTTACTCGGCCTGCGCACCACTGACGGGCTCCACCGATTTCTTGGGCGGGCACACCTGGAACTGGCCGATCTGGCTCGACCACCACCCGTTCACCGACACCATTGACGAGAAGCAGGCGACGGAGGTGTGGAAGGCATGGCTGGAGAAGGCGGCACCCTGATGAAGACAGGTCAGTTGTCTGCGACCGGAACACCCCTGTATTCCGCCGAACTCATCCAGGAGGGCAGCGCCTACAAACTCGTCGTGACCGATCGCCTGCGCCACACCGTGCAGACCGCATACGTGTCCAGGAGAGTGGTGGAGCAGCTTCCCACCTTCCTCTCCAAGCTCAACTCCCCGCAGCTGGGCGGTCTCCGGCAGTGATGACGACGCACGACGCGAAGAAGTGGTTCCGTGTCCACCGGCGCGCGGCGGACCCCAGGCTCCGACTGGTGTGTTTCCCGCACGCCGGTGGCACGGCACAGTTGTTCCACGGCTGGCCCCCGCTGCTGCCGGAGGACGTCGAGGTGCTCGCTGTGCGGTACCCCGGCCGCCAGGACCGGCTCGCGGAAGCCTGCATCGAGGACATGACCACCCTGGCCGACACGATCGACGACGCACTGCGGCCCTGGCTCGACCGGCCGCTGGCCCTTTTCGGACACAGCATGGGTGCCTGCGTCGCCTACGAGCTGGCCCTGCGGCTGGAGGCCCGCGGCATCGTCCCCGAACACCTGCTGGTCTCCGCACACGCAGCCCCCCAGCGGGCCGAACACACCGCACTGCACAGTGCCGATGACGAAGCCCTGATCACCCGCGTCCGGCACCTCGGAGACCTGCACTCGGGGGCCTACGACATCCCGGAGCTGCGTGACCTGCTGCTGCCCGCCCTCCGCGCGGACTACCGGCTCATCGAGGGCTACCAACCGCCGCATCCGGCTCCGGTCAAGGCACCGATCACCGCCTACGTCGGCCAGGACGATCCGAGTTGCGTACTCGACCAGGTCCTCGCCTGGTGCGACCTCGCTGCCCCGGGCTCCTTCGAGCTGTGCTCGTTCCCCGGGGACCACTTCTACCTCGTGGCTCGGGAGGCCGAAGTGGTCGCGGATGTGGCAGCACGCCTTGCGCGCGCGTGCAACTCGGACCAGGCATGACGGTGGTATGCCCGTATCGGGAACCTGGATGTCCCCGGCACACACCCGCGAGGGGCAGGCGTCGTGTGTGGTCGGCCCCCGGCCAGGTTTCACCTCGGCCCCGGCGGCTGCCCGTACGGCTGTGACGTAAGGGGGGCCCGACACCGCGCATGGCGTCTGTGGGATTTCCAGGGGACGATGCTTGTGCCGGGCGCACAGACGCGCGGTGTCCCTGGCAGCGGCCACGAAGGCTGGGACGGAGAGGAAACCATGCGACCGGGCACACGTGTCGCCGACGCGATACTCCGGCTGCTCAGCCGGGACTGGGCCGGGCTGGCCATCGCCCTGCTGCCGGCGGCCGCGGGCGCGTGGTGCGTCACCCTGGGAGACGGCTGGCGGATTCTCGGCGGTGTGCTCTGTGCCGTGGCCCTCGCGCTCGCTCTGGGGTCTCTCCGCCATCTGATGCATGTGGCCCGGGTACGGGTGAGGTATCCGCCACCCGGGCGAATGATCGATGTGGGCGGCTACCGCATGCACATCCTCGCCGAGGGAGACGCCGGGCCGAGGCCCACCGTGGTCTGGATGCCGGGCGGCCATGCCGGCGGGTACGCCATGTACCGGATACACGCGCTGGCGCGGGAACGGACACGTTCGGTCCTGGTGGACCGTCCGGGCTCGGGCTGGAGCGACCCGGGCCCGTTCCCACGTACGACGGCAGCCGAAGCCGTCGAACTGCTCATGGCGCTGGAGCGGGCCGGTGAAAAGGGGCCCTATGTTTTCGTGGGGCACTCCTTCGGGGGGCTGCTCATGGCCAACGCCGCCAGGCGTCGCCCCGACCTGGTGGCCGGTCTGGTGCTGCTCGATCCCACCCCGCCCGATGTCGTCGCCTTCGGCCCGTCGCTTCCGGCCCTGCGGCATGCCGTGAGAGACCAGACCGCCCTCGCGCTGCGCCACCTCTTCGGCCTCCACGCCCTCGTGTCCAGGAACGAGGCACGCTCTCTCGAAGACCCGACGCAGGTTCTTGCCGTAATCGAGACCAGGACCAAGGCGAACTGCGCCGCGGCATCGATCCTGCGAGAGCTGTCGCCGGACGGCATCACCCGAGACGGTTGGCAGACGGTCGTACACGATGGCGAGCTCGGCTCGCTCCCCCTACTCCTCGTGGCGCCACGTGATCTGACGGGTGGTGACGAGATCTTCGACGCGGTTGACGATCCGGAGGAGAGCGCCCGGGTACGGCACTTCTTCCTCACCGTGAGAGAGCGCTTTCTCGCAGCCTCCAGTGCGGCCCGGAGGGTCTACACCCCGGAGGGAACCGGCCACGATTTTCCGGACCGCGTACCCGAGTTCGTTGTGCAGGTGGTGGGCTCACTGCTGGACGAACGCGGGCCGGGCGCACCGGACCCGTTCTGACTTCCGTTCCGCAGCCACAGTCTGCTCCGGCGCGCCTCCGCTCGAACGAATGAAAGGCGTCGGCGTCCCCGGGCGCGTCGGCCGAAGGTCGACTACGGTGTTTTTCGGTGGGGGTGAAGTGCCTGCCCAGCACCGCCGGCCGGGCGGTATTGGCAATTGCGGCAGCGGCAGCAGCCGTGCCGTGTACACAAGAGAGGGTTCACACATGCCCCCTGTAGTTCCTCCCTTCCTCATTGGCCTGATCACGGCCCCTCTGATCAAGAGTGTGGTGAAACCGCTGGTGCGGGGCATCATCAAGACATCGGTCGGCCTGACCCTCGAAGTCAGGCGTGCAGCCATCGAGGCGGGCGAGGAGATTCAGGACCTCACCGCCGAAGTGGCTGCCGAGAAGCTGGCGAGTTCGGCTCGCATGCGTCGCGTGAAAGCTGACGGTGAGGTAACGGCGCAGGGTGCCACAGCCGGCTGAAGACTGGCGGTCCCCGAGAAGCTGGGTACGGATGGGAGCAGCCTGCGTGGCCACGGAGGAGAAGGAAGACCCCGCTCAAAGCAGGCAACGAGGTGGAGATCTGCGACGGCCTCACTCCTGACGACACGCTCGTCCTGATGGAGCGCGCTCATCAGTCCGACCCTGCTCAGCCACCTTTGCAGCCTGGGTCTGGTGACTGTTCAGATGCCTAAGGAGTCGGCCGAGGCGCGCGCAGTCGACACCCCTGCTTTCTTCAGAGAGGCCGCCTGCCATCACGCTCTTCCAAGCGCCTTGACCGGCCCAGCAGCACACCTGATGAGCCATCAGGACGAGCGTCATTTCAGCGTCGAAGTTTCGCCTGCAACGCCCGCGCCGCACACAACCGGCGAACCCACAGGTCAACAGCCCTTTGCGGCCTTCGCGGGCGGCAACCGGTCCCGCTGTGCCGGATCCAGGGTAGCGACGCACTCCACGTCGTGCGTCCGTGAGAACAGGTCGGCCCGACCCGCCAGAAACCTCGTCTTCGACTCCGATCCGCCCACCCACCACCGGTGGGGCGCCAGCTTCGGCACCGGCTGCCTCGGGGTCGTGCTCCGCTGCCACGGCCTCGGCGTCGTCCTCGTCGAAGGCGGCTTCGATGTCGTCGGTGAACCGCTCGTCCCAGGTGACGGGCAGCAGGTCTTGAAAGGGCGTGCCAGTGTCGGCGGGTAGGGGGGAACCCCAGTGCGAAGCGCGTGAGCGGGTGCCCGATGCGCCCGGCGCACTCGTGCAGGTAGCGCTCCCAGCCGCCCTCGTCGCCGTCCAGCAGGACCGTCGCGACAGCACCGCCGGTGATGCTGCTCGCGGATACGCCCGCTGGGGCGGGGGCAGTCCCGTACGGAGGGTTTCCAGGTCGCCCAGGAACCGTTCGGTGAGCCGGGGGTCCGTGAACAGGCCGGGTGGCCGTGTCGTGTGGGCCTGGGACTGGGCCGGGGTCATTCGGCGCAGCGCACGGTTAGGGCCGACGACGAACACGATGTTGCCGAAGCTCGGCACGCCGTCGCTATCGACGACGACAAGGCGCACACAGCTGCCAGCATCCGCCGGAGCCGTCACAGCAACTCCAGATGAGCGGTGTCGGAGAGGGGCCGGGCCATGCTGATCTCCAATCCGTCCGATACGCGTAAGGCGCCGAGCAACAGCGGTCCACTGCCGGCGGTGGGGCGGGGGAGGGGCGCGACCGTGCGCCGCCGGGCAGCGGGCTCCAACGGCAGCCTCACCGCCGCCGCCCTCGCCGCCGAGTCCGGCGTCCACCGCATGGCCCTCTACAAGCGGCACGCGGACGAGCCGAGCTCGAAGAGCTCCGCCAGCTGGTGACCAGCCTGACTCTCGCCAGAGCCGTCCTCATCCAGGGGCCGGAGACACCGACGGAACCCGTCCCGACACCGGACAACGTCATCCCGTTCCGTTCGCCCACCGACTGAACCGACGGCCGTGCTCAGCCGTCCCCGGCTCGAACAGGCGGTTGGGCACATAGGTCCGTACACGACTGAGTACGTTTACGGCTCTGGCAAGATTTTCGTAGCCGGAGATCATCTCTGTGAAACGGTCGGCTGGTCCGCATAACGGCGGAGATGAGCGATCAGGACGACGCGGTGGCGGAGTAGTGGGACGCTGGCGCGGCCGGCCATTAGGCGTAGCAGCTTGACATCGGTAATGCGGCCTTCGTTGACTCCGGAGTTGTAAGGGGTGTTGATGCCCTGAGCGACAGCATGCCGGTCTTCGCGCAGGGCTCCGGCGAGGCCGGTGAGAGGAGCCAGTCCGCTGTCTGCTAGGTCGTCGAGCCAGCCCGGGAGGGGTGTGGCGTCACGGTTGTCGAGCATGCTCACGAACCGGCGGACCAGGTCGTGGGTGTGCCTGAGTTCAGGGCAGTGGTTGAGGAGCCGGGGCAATCGGTCGATGATCTGCGGGCTGCGGCGGGCCGGACAGGTGGTGATCCAACGTGCGGCTTCGCGCGGGGAGGGTGGTCGCTCGCGTGGCCCGTCCAGAGGCAGGCCCCGCCGCAGGTGTGCGACGGCCGTTTTCACCCGCTGGTAGTGGCCGAGGTAGCCCTTGGTCTGGAGTTCCTCGTGCAGGATCTTCGCGCTGTGCGGCCGAGGCGGGCGGTCGTCGCCCACGTTGGGATCGGGATCGATGTCGTTGCACTGGGCAATGCGCATCAGCGCTGTCCCGACCTCGGCAGTGGTGAGCTCACCGCTGAGTGTCAGGTACCTGAACGGCTCACCCTCAGCGACAGGCCAGAGAGCGAAGCCGTCAGGGGCGTATATCTCCAGGACGGGCTGCATCACGATCACTCAGCAGAGTGTCCCGCATCGCCTCCCAAACCGCCTCCCGATATAGGTCAGCATCCTCGCCTCTGCCCCGAGCGCCGAGGCACGTTCGGTTGTACCTCCTTGCGAGGCCGCTCGAATCCCCGGTCCGGATGGATCTCGTCGGGTATCCGGCATCCGGCGCTGCCTTGCCCGGTGCCCAGCCGCTCGCCGCCCTGGACGACGAATCCGGGCACACGGCGGTGGAAGACCGTGCCGTCGTAGAAACCGCCCTCTCCGGTTGCTCCGGTTAAGGGGTCGGTCCAGGTGCGGCTTCCGGTCGCTAGGCTCCCAGGAACACCCCAGAGTGCGCCGGCCGACATTTTCAGGCCATTCGCCGAAGGAATTCGCAAAGCCTCCGGACTATGCTCACGCGGGTGCGGATTACCAAGTACACCCATTCCTGTGTCCGGTTGGAGCACGACGGCGGTGGCACGCTGGTCGTCGATCCCGGCGTCTGGAGCGAGCCCGAGGCACTCGCCGGCGCTGACGCGGTCCTGGTGACCCATGAGCACGGCGATCACGTCGACCTGTTGCGACTGAAAGGGCTGGGCGTACCCGTCTACGCCCCCAAGTCGGCGCGGGTTCCGGGCCTGGACTTCACCGGCGTCGTCCCCGGCGAGGAGTTCACCGCGGCAGGCTTCCGGGTGACCGCCCAGGGCGGGCGGCATGCGCGCATCTACGGCGACCTCCCGGACTGCGCCAACCTCGGTTACCTCGTCGAGGACCGCGTCTACCACCCCGGGGACTCCCTGTACCGTCCCGACCGACCGGTGGAGACCCTGCTGGTCCCCCTGCAGGGGTCATGGATGAAGACGGACGAGGCCATCGACTTCGTCCGCGCCGTCCAGCCGGAACGGGCCTACGGCATCCACGACGGGCAGGTCAACGAGCGGGGCCTGGACAGCCTCAACGGCTGGCTCGCCGACGAGTGCGGCGGCTGCTACTCCTGGCTCCCGCCGGGCGCGTCCGCCCGATGACCGAGCCGTCCGCCCCCGTCCTGTTCGCTGTCGCCGGTCCGCGGGGACCGGGGCGCCTAAGCACCATGGTCCGGCCCCGCGGTCACGGGCTCCTGGCCGCCGACATGGCGGCCCTGCGCGGCGTCGGCGCCGACATCGTCGTCTGCGCCCTCCCCGACGCCGAGCGCGCCGAACTCGGGCTCGCCGACGAGCCCCGCCTCGCCGAGGCCGCCGGGCTGCGGTTCGTCGCCCTGCCCATCCCCGACTTCACCGCGTCCCCGCCGTGTCCTCGGTCCACTGCGCACTCCTCGCCCGCTGCCAGCCGCTCGACGGCGCCTCAGCGATCCCGGCACAGCGCAAGGCCCGTTGCGAGTACGCGAACCGCGTCAGCGCCCTCGGCCAGTGACCAGGTCCCTCCACTCGCTGCGGCTGCCCTGAGCTGGGGCCGCAGCCGCTTAGCGTTGTTTCTTCGGCTCACCAGTAGGACCCCTTGACCCCGAAGCGCATTCTTGCCGTCTCCGGCCATGAACGGAGGCATCACCAGTACGATGCCTGTCATGCATCACCTCTGTGACTGACCAGCGATCGTTCCGTGGCCTTCCGCAGGCTGCGGGGCCTACACGACGCCATTCCGTCGTTCGTCCCGGTCGTCGTTCGGGACGTCACACTGCTGGAGTCACTGGTGCTCTTTGCTCGACGCCGCCCTCACGGAAGTCTTGTCGCGCTTCTGCGCGGCAACGCCGACTTCCGACGTCTCTTCTGTGCTTCCGCTCTCAGCCTGACCGGTGACTGGTTCACCTTCGTCGCCCTCAGCAGCTTTGTTTACCGCCATACGGGCTCGGCGGGCTGGACAGCGCTGCTGTTCGCCGTCAACTCCCTGCCCGGGGTTGTGCTGCTGCCGCTGATCGGTCCGCTCACCGACAGGTTCGACCGGCAACGTCTGCGTATCGCGTGTGACCTGGGCGCGATCATTCCGGTCGCCGGCCTGCTGGTCGCCTTTCACACCCAGTCCGTCCCACTGGCCCTTGGCTGCCTGGCGGGGCTGTCCATCGCCGCCGCCATCGCGAGCCCCATCCCTGAGGCCTCACTGCCGAACCTCGTCACCTCCCGCGAGCTTCCACTGGCACAGACCGCGCTCGGAAGCCTGTATTCGGCGGGCCTGTTGGTGGGTGCTGGCCTGGGGGGAGTGGTCTCGGCGACATGGGGGACCTCGGCTACCCTCGTCATCGACGGTGCGTCCTTCGCCATCTCGGCACTCCTCATGGCGAGGATCAGGCAGCCGCTCTCCGAGGCGATGTCGACTCGCCGGATCCGGATGCGGGCCGATACGGCCGAACTCTGGAGCTTCGTACGGTCCACCCCGGTAGTGTCCGCCTTTCTGTGGCTGACCGTGGGACTGCGCCTCTGCTATGGCATGGTCGGCCTGTTGCCTGTCTACGCCCTTGACCGTTTTCACGTCGGCGACGCCGGTGTCGGGGTCCTGTATCTGGCACAAGGACTTGGCGCCGTACTCGGTCCCTTCCTCGGCCGACGCCTCGTCGCTGGGTCGATGCGCCGGAGACTGCACGCAGCCGGAGCCGCCCTGGCACTCTTCGGGGTCGGCTATCTTGCCCTGGCCCAGGTCACAGCCTTCGGTCCCGGCATGGCCGCAGCGCTGATCGGCCACATCGGAGTGGGCGCGTGCGCCATCCTCGCCGTCAACGGCCTTCAGCTCGCGACCCCCGACCACATCCGCGGCCGTGTCATGGTCCTCGTCTTCGGTCTCTCCTCCGCCTTCCAAGGTGTGTCGTCTCTCGCGGTGGCACCTCTGGCAGCGTCCATCGGCATGCCCGACACCACCCGGCTTCTGGCGGGGCTCGCCGTTGTCTACGCGGCCATCTGGACGATCGGTGTAACACGCATGGGGAAGGCGCGACAGCCCATCGAACCGGACATCGCCCACGAGGACACTCCCGACCTCACACACTGAGCCTGTCAAGAACATGCTCGCCTGCGCCCTCTCGGGGCGGCCCGGCAACCGTGAGGGCAAGCGGAGATATCTCTTTCAGTTCTGCCCCTGCGTGTGACCAGTGCATATGCACTCGGCCTCCCGTCTGGGATTTGTCCTGTAAGCGCACTTCGGCATCCCCTCCTTGCAGGGGAGGGTGCTGAAGCGGCAACGAGTGTCCGGACGCCAGGTGCCGCACGGCAACGACCAGCCAGCCCCGAAGGGAGTGAATACAGTGGACGACCTCCTCCAGAAGATCGCCGCGACGATCACGAACGAGGACATCACGCAGGCGCAGGAGTCCTCCGCCGCGATGAGCGAGACGAGCGGCGACGCCAAGAAGTACCGGCTGCAAATGTTCGCCGCCGACCAGGGCTGAGCCCGAGCGGGCCGCCGCCGTTCTGGCCACCGCGAAGAGGACGTACGACCGCTGCATGACACATCCGAACCTCGACGCTCTAGCAACACCTCGGCTCAAGGTCCTACTCAGCGACGCTCGCGCCCGCATGCAGGAGATCGAGCAGAGCATGTAGCCGAAGACCGAGCGCTGTTCGCGCACACTCGTGGCGCCTACGCTGCGGCCGGCGCTTCCTCCTCGGCCTCGAACTCGACGTCCAGGTGCGGGTCGAACGCGTCCGGGCGCACGGTCAGCTCGGTGGTGGCGTAGGTGCCGAACCTCATGATGTGGTCGGTCAGGTACGGGCTGATCGCGGCCAGGTCCTCCCCGGTGATCTGCCACCCTTCCGCCTGGAGCTCGCGCACGACGTTCATCAGGTCCAGGGTCGTGTGGAAGATCACGCAGTTGGCGAGCAGGGACGTCAGCTTCACCGCCTTCTCCTGCTCGACCGGGTCGTTCTCGGCGATCACCCCGCCGTTGCAAAACGCCAGCCAGTCGGTGAAGTTGTTGAACGACTCGACCTTGTTGGTGGCCGCCGTCACCCGGCGCCGCAGTGACGGGTCCGAGATGAACCGCAGCAGCTGCACCGTGGCGACCGCGCGCCCCACCTCGCGGAAGGCCCGGTAGATCTGGTTGCGCTTGGAGTTGCTGCCCAGGCGCCGCAGCAGCAGCGGGGAAGCCAGAGTCCCCTCGCGGATCGCGATGCTGACGCGCATGAGGTCCTTCCAGTGGGCCTCGATGAGCCGCCAGTCGATGACGTTGCGCCCGCCCTGATCGAACAGGGCGTCGATGTGCCGGTAGCGGGCACTCGCGGAAGGCCGGTAGAAGGTGCGGTCCTTCCAGTTCCGTATCCTCGGCATCAGCTGGAACCCCATCAAATGGGCGAGACAGAAGACCGGGAACGACTGCCCTTGCGTATCGGCGTGGGATCGTGTCCGGCTTCATCTGAGAGGCGTTCTTCAGCAGCCCGTCGATGATGTAGACGGCCTCCCACACGCCACAGGGGATGAACCTGGAGAACAGCGCGATGTACTGATCCGATATGTGGTGGTACGCGATTCCGCCGAAGCCCCCGTACCGGATCGAAGTCTCGGCCAGCAGGTTGTCGATGAAGGTGTCCATCTGGGTGCCGTTGGCCGCCACGGAAGTCCCGTCGCCCCACGCCTTCACCAGGTCCAGGCGCATGAACGCGTTGACCACGTCGGCGATCGCCTCGTTGATCTTGTCGACGCTCAGGTGCCGGTTCGTGATCGCGCCCAACTCGTGCGCGGACACCCCTGAGATGTGCCGTGCGGCCTCGGCATACGTCATGTTGATGCCGCCCACGAAGGTCGTCAGCACATACCGGCCGAACGGGGCCTTCAGCTTCGGGTCACTGCCGGAGGCCGGACCGAAGCGCCGCCACTCCACCCAGTACGCGGTGCGCGACAGGATGCCCAACAGGGTTCGCTCCGGCATCCGCACCTTGACCTCCGTCTCCAGCGCCTCCGCCATGGCACTTATGCCCTGGCGCGCTGCTTGCGCAGCGCCGGCACCCCGTTCTCGTCGATGACCAGGTCCGCGTTGTCCGGGTACCCGGAATCCACCTCCGCCGCCGTGGCCTCCAGCCGCCCGCGCAGGGCCGCGGTGAACCCGGCGGCCGTACCCGGCAGCCCGGTCTCCTCGCACAACTGCGCCAGCTTGTCCCCGCACTCCTCCCAGGCGGGCAGCTGCTCAAGCCAGTTGGCGAAGGTGTCCGAGCCGGTGATGGCCACATCGCCGGTCCGCAGGTGCTCGGCCAGAGAGGTGAAGGCCAGCGCCTCGAAGCGCCGCCGGTCCAGCATCCCGGGTCGGCGCCGGTCGCGGACGGCCCGCTGCCAGTTCTGCGAGGCGAAGCCGAGGTCCAGCGGCTCCCCCTCGTACAGCTCCGAGACGTACTCCCGGGTCGCGTTCTGGTGGGCCCGCGCGTGCGCGAGCGCGTCCAGCACCCGCCGGTCCTCGCTGACCGCCTCGAACTCCAGCGTGCCCACCAGGTCGAACATCGGCGCCCGGTCCCGCTTGTAGAAGCGGGCGACCAGTACCTCGTGGTTGTTGCCGTGATGGGCGGCCACTGCCTCGATGTCGGCGGACTCCTCCGCGAACGAACCGGAGGCCAGCACCGCCTTCTGCGCCATCGCCAGAGCGACAGCCCGCTGGGCGGCCAGCGCCCGCGCTGCCTTGCGCCGGGCCTTCTTCCCCGCCGGAAACGGCACCGGGGCCCCGTCCGCGCCGCGCGGCACGAGGTCGGCGGGGTCGATCCGCTCCAGCACCGTTCGGTAGGTGCCGATCATCCGCTCCACCAGCGCCTGCTGCTGCTTGCGGATCTCCTCCAGCTCGTCCTTCGCGTTCTTCAGCTTGGCGGCCACCCGACGGCAGAACATCTCCGCCAGGTCGTCCCGGGCGTGCCGCCGGGCCATGTGCACCAGGCAGGCCAGCAGCGCGGTGCGCTTGCCCGCCTCGTAGTCCCGCAGCTCCGCTCCAGCGCGGACGCCTCAGCGGCGAAGTCCGCGATCTTTCCGGGGGCGATGCCCTCCAGCCACGCGTCGGTGTCCCCCAGTCCGTCTACCCACTGAAGGTGCCTGTGCTGCTCCTTCAGATGGCTCCAGCTTGGGCGCTTCGCGGGTTTTTTCAGCCGGTTCAGCCCGCTCTTGCGGTCCAAGCCACCCACATCCAGCAGCCCCATCAGACGGGCCCGGTCCTCCGGCGCCATCCGGGACCGGACCGCGTGGAAGATGTCCTCGTTGACCTCCCGGCGGATGCGGGCGGCCATCTCGTCCAGGGTGCGGAACGCCGGCAGCTCGCAGGTCGTCCGGACCAGTTCCTCCAGCGCGACGGTGATCAAGTCCGGTGGGTTGTTCTTCACCAGCGCCGCCGACCGGATCGCCTCCTCCGCTATCTGACGGGCCCGCTCCTGGTCGTAGGAGATGCCCTGCCGCTCGCGCACCAGCTTGCGGTGCAGCTTGGCGGTGTTGGCCGACTCGTAGTGCGGCCCGGTGCCCTCGGCGATCTCCAGTCCGCCCCGCACGTGCTCGACCACCGCCTCAGGGACTTCGTCCGCCTTCGGGAAGTAGCCCAGCTTCTGGTAGCACTTCAGGGCCAGGGCCAGGGCCAGGGCGAGCAGGTGCTCATCGGAGCGAGTGCGCTCCCGCACCCACGCCACTTCCTCGGGCTTGGGGGTGAAGAAGACGTGCATCTCCCGCGCCGACATCAGCCGCTTGAAGCGCGGATATGCGGTCCGTTCTATCGAGGTCACGCAGCCGGTCCCCGCCTTCGGTACGAAAACGATCACTTCCGCGCGGGACCGTACCAGGGCAGCCCTCAGCCCGTACGAGAGCCCCGGAGAACGCCGCATGGAGCGACAGCGGGGCCCAGACCCCGCTCTTCGATCAAGTGCCGCCTGCTACGACGCTCTCATTGGCAGGCGGGCGTGGATGGGCGTAGACCGGGTGACAGTCATAGCCATGGCTCTGGAGCCTATGGGCGCCTGGGCGGCTGATTCAGGCTGCCGTGGGAAGCGTCGCCCTGCGGAAGGTCAGCAGGGCTGAGTCAGCGCCCTCACAAGACCGCGCTGCTATTCCTTTCGGCTGTATCTCGGCTGACCCCCCAGGACGCAGGTCACCACGCCCGTGCCGGCTGTTTTCTCAGCGTCAAAGCCGGGCGGACGGCCTCCGGCGCGGCCTCGCCGCAGACGGTGACCGATCTGGTCGGCGGGCTGCGGGATGACCGCCCGGATACCTCGGCGACGGAGATGTGCACGGATCGCCCGGGATGAGTAGGCGCAATCCGCCAGGACGGCGACCCGAAGACGTCCCCGGCCGTCGACGCCCTCCACGAGCTCCTCTTCGCGGGCCGCCAGGCCCGCATCTACGTCTTCTTCGACGGCCAGATCACCAACAGCGTCCTGGGCGCGGAGGGGCGCGAGCCGTTCTCCACCGTGATCCTGGGACGGGTCACCACCCGCACCTGGGACCGGCTGGCCCCGCAGGTCGACTCCGTCCCGAAGAACAGCACGCAGCCGGGCCGCGTCCACGTCGTGCAGGGCTTCACCGCCCACCAAACGCGGGGCGGTCGAAGACCGGCCCCGCCGGACCGTCGTAGGCGCGGATGACCAGGTGGCGGCCCGGGTGGGCGTCTTCGACACGCCGGCAGTGGGCCACTACGGCTCCCAGCGCACCACCGTGGCCCGTGCCGAATCCCAGCAGCGCTCCGCTGTCGGCGTCGTGGATCCGGTAGTGGATGTCCTCGTTCACGCTCTTGGCGTCTGCCACCGGTTCACCGTTCCAGGTATCGGTCACTGCCGGTTCCGTTCGTCGAGGCGGGTTGTTGTTGTCAGAGGCTGCAGAGGGTTGACCGACGGGCTGCGGGTCAGTGCTGGCGGGTGACGAAGATTCGGGCGCGTCTGTCGAGCTCGCTCGCCGACCTCGTACGCGAATGAGCCCTGTACGGTCGGGGCTCTTGTGATCAGCGCCGCGACGTGGCGCGCGCCCTCAGCCCGAGCGCCTGGCATCGGGGGTCGCCCACCGATACGCGGGCCCGTGGGCCTTGGCGGCGGCGAGCGCGGCGAAGTACCTCGCAGGCTTTCCGAGCTCGCGGGCGAGTCGATCCCAGTCGCCCTTGTCCACCATCGGCCAGCAGCGGTTGCAGGCGAACCACGGCTGGGCGGCATGGCGGATCGTTTGGACATCGCCGTCTGCCGTGATCTGCCGCGGGAAGTCCACTTCTCTCACGGGGTAGGCCCAGACAATCACGGGGTCTCCGCACGTGTTGCAGTCTCGGGCGGGCCAGCTCATCTCGTACGGGGATTGCACCGGGGTGTAGTCGTAGTAGCCCATCTCGGGAGGGTAGCGCTCGGCGGTCAGCCAGGACATGGGGTCGCTCCTGTGGGGTGACGGGTGAGTGAGCCAGTCGGCGATGGCCTGTGAGATGGGGGCGCCCGTGCTGATCTCCACGAAACCGAACTGTCCGCCGGCATTCGCTTCGAGGAATATGAACTG
>NZ_JBHVFF010000116.1:0-24044 GCF_042801895.1 Streptomyces sp. NPDC057543
CCCCAGCACCCGGGGCCCTCACGTATCCGCCGGTCGGTCCGGCCCGGTGGCTCTCAGCCGGGTACGAGTACGGCGGCCCCGTTCACCCGGTCCGCCGCCAGGTCGGCCAGTGCCTGGTCGGCCCTGCTCAGCGGGTAGGAGCTCACCGTGACCCGGATGCCCACGCGCCCCGCCAGGGCGAGGAATTCGCGGCCGTCCTCGCGGGTGTTGGAGGTGACGCTGCGCAGATTGCGCTCCTGGAACAGATGGCGTTGATAGTTCAGCACGGGAACGTCCGACAGGTGAATTCCGGCGACGGCCAGCGTGCCGGACCGGTCCAGTGCCTCCAACGCCACCGGCACCAGGTCGCCGACGGGGGCGAACAGGATCGCCGAGTCCAGGGGTTCCGGCGGGCGGTCGTAGGCGCCGCCCGCCGATGCGGCCCCCAGATCGAGGGCGAGCTCGCGTGCCCGCGCCGAGCGGGTCAGCACGTGAACGGTAGCACCCTCGGCGAGGGCCACCTGGGCGGCGAGGTGGGCGGACGCGCCGAAGCCGTAGATACCCAGCCGCCCGCCCTCGGGCAGCGCGCTGCGCCTGAGGGCCCGGTATCCGATGATGCCCGCGCAGAGGAGCGGGGCGAGCCGGGCGGCGTCCTGGTCGTCCGGGAGCCGGTAGGCGTACGCCTCCGGAACCAGTGCGGTGTCGGCGAAGCCGCCGTCCGCGTCCCACCCCGTGTAGACGGACCGGGGGCAGAGGTTCTCCCGGCCGCTCCGGCAGTACCGGCAGCTCCCGCACGTACCGCGCAGCCAGGCTCCACCGACCCGGTCGCCGACACGGAAGAGGCCGGATCCGTCGCCGAGGGCCGCCACCCGGCCGACGATCTCGTGGCCGGGGACGGTGGCGGGTCGGTGCGGCGGGAGATCGCCCTCGGCCAGATGGAGATCCGTACGACAGACGCCGCACGCTTCCACGTTCATCAGCAGTTCCCCGGGGCCGGGAACCGGCACGCCGCGCCGTACGCGCGCCAACGGCCCGGTGCCGATCGGACCGGGTGTCTGGACGGCCCAGCCGGTCTGCTCGGCCGGGGCCGGCGCGGGAACAGCCACAAGTCCAGCGTGCGGCGGCGCGGGCGCGGAGGCAACCGGCCTCGATCGCGTGCGCCGGGGCCGTGCCGCATCCGTGGCGTGCTGCGCCCGCCGTCAGGAGGGCTAAGGTTTCACCAGGGGCGCACCCACACGCGCGGGAACGTCATGCACCGACACCACAGGGCACCGGACAGCACCCAGGAGCTGCTGGTCACCCTCGGGCGCCTGGTCGATCAGGCGCTGGAGAACATCAGGATCGAGCGGTCCCGGGCGGAGCTGGGCATGGCGCTGCAGCGGCACATGCTCCCGGCCGAGCTGCCCGTTTTCCCGGGGATCCGGATCGCGGCCAGCTACTCGCCCTCGCAGGACGGTCTGGCTGTCGGCGGTGACTTCTACGACGCGTTCCCGATGCGCGACGGGGTCGCCGGTATCGCCATCGGTGACGTGCAGGGGCACGGGGTGGAGGCCGCGGCCTTCATGGGTGAGGCCCGGGCCAGTCTCCGGGCCCTCGCCAGCGTCACGGACGACCCCGGACAGGTACTGGCCTGCGCCAACGATCTGCTGATCTCCTTGGGCGGCGACCTGTTCACGACCTGTTGCCTGCTGAGCATCGCCCCGCAGAGCGGTGCGCTCTCCATCGCCCGGGCCGGACACGTCCCGATCATCTGGGGCACCGACGACGGCGAATCCGGCATCTCCCTGGACGTCGGCGGCGTTCCCCTGGGGATCCTGCCCGGCCAGCAGTACCCCGTGACCCGCCGGAGGATGAAACGGTCCGGATTCCTGGTCCTGGTCACCGACGGGGTTGTAGAAGGGCCGGCCTACCCGATCGACGAGGGACTGGCCACGGTGTCCGCGCTGGTCGGCACGGCGGACGCGACGGATCCCGCCGAGCTCGCCGCACGGGTGATCCGGGTGGCGGACCTGACCGGTCATGATGACGACGCCGCTGTCCTCGTCATCCGCTACGACGGTATCCGCCACGACGGTGCGCCGGGCACCGGTTAGCCGGATGCGCAGCGTCCGTCCGACGCGCGGGTATGGCGTCGGCGTGGCTCCGGCGTGCCAGAGCGGTCGGGGCACCCGGGTGTGGTGTCTGATGCTGCTGTGGTGGACAGCGCACAGCTCCGGCGGCACGCGGCCACGGCCCTCACGATCCTGGCGGTGGCCGTCTGCTACTACGTGACGGCCCGCCTGGGGCTGCTCCAGCAACTGGTGCGCGGCCAGGTCACGCCGCTGTGGCCACCGACCGGGATCGCGGTCGCGGCCCTGCTCGTGTTCGGTCTGCGCGTCTGGCCCGGGATCGCGCTCGGCGCCCTCGCGGCCAACGTGTTCATCGGGCCTTCCGCCCTGCCCGTAGTAATCATCGCGGTGGGAAACACCCTGGCCCCGATCTGCTCCTGCCTGTTGCTGCGCCGGGCCGGCTTCCGTGACGAGCTCGACCGCTTACGGGACGCGCTGGCCCTGGTCTTCCTCGGTGCGCTGGGCGGCATGCTCATCAGCTCGACCGTGGGCAGCGGCATCCTGGTTCTGTCGGGGGCGCTCCCGGCCGGGGGCTTCTGGCCGACCTGGTCGGTCTGGTGGACGGGCGACGCCATGGGCGTCATGGTCGTCACGCCGTTCCTTCTCGTCCTGCGCAGGGCCCGGCTGCCGCACGGTGTCGGCCTGCCCCGATGGGCCGAGGCGGTCGCGCTGGTGGTGTTTACAACGAGCGTGACCCTCCTGGCGACCGACACCTCCCATGCCTCGCTCCTCTTCCTCGTGTTCCCCTTCCTGATCTGGGCCGCGTTCCGCTTCGAACGGGCGGGCGCCGCGTGCTGCGCGCTCGGCGTGTCCGTGTTCGTGATCCTCGCCGCCGGACGGATGACCGGCCCCTTCGCGCACCACGGTCTCCTCAGCAACATGATCACGCTCCAGGCGTTCAACGGAGCGGTCTCGCTCACCGCTCTGCTCCTCGCCGCGGCCGTCACGGAACGAAAGCGCACATATCAGGAAATCAAGCGACTCTGCCAGCAACTCTCCGAGAAAGTGGCACGACTCGACACCTGATTCACTCCAACGGTCGTGCGAAGCGTGCGCGGCCCCCCGATCCGCAGCAGGCTGAGGGGCGACGGCACCGCGACGAGGGCTACCGGACGCCGAGACTTCGGGCGACCGGTCGCCGTAAGAGGTGGAGCCATGCCCCGTGTGTCAGCGAATGTCCATGTGTCCCGCCCCGCCGACGAGATCTTCTCGTTCCTACGGGATCCGCGGAATCTGGCCGTGTGGTCGTCGAGCATAGATCACGTGATCGAGGGCCCGATCACCACGGAACTCGGCGACGAGTACACCTGCAAGTTCCCGGGCAGGCGGCGGGCGCACCGCCTCACGTGCACCGCGAGCTCACCGGTCGAGTACCTGGCGTTCCGCGGTGCGTGCATGTGGACCCCGTTGGGGCGCCACTCGCCGGAACTGGAGTTCCGGCTGAGTCCCAGCCGACGGGGAACGATGGTCAACGTATCGGTCAAGCCCCATCTGGACGGCGGCATGATCATCCTTGCCCCGTTCGTGATGATGGCGTGGCGTCGTGACCTGCCGACGGAGCTGCGGATCCTGGCGGAGCTGCTCGCCGATGGGGAGCATCCTGACGCGGACACGGGTGGTGATCAGGGGGCCGAGCCGTCCGTGGGGTGACGCGGACGCGCGGGTGGTCCCTCCTCACCTGCCGGACGGACGCGGGTGATCGACCGCCGGACGGGCCTGGTCTGCTGCCCCGTCCGGCGATCCACGGTCGTAACCGGGGGCGTGCTACAGCAGGAAGTCGCGCGCGATCGCCTCGGACGCCCGCTCCAGCAGCGGTCCTGCCTGGGCCATGGAGACCGCAGGGTCCGGTTCCAGGTCCGCGAGGGCGTACGCGCGGCTGATGCCCGCGCCGGTCAGTGCCTCCGGCGGCAGGGCGAGGCGGCCGCAGACCGCCACGACCTCGATGCCCGCGGCGCGGGCAGCCGCGGCCACGCCCGCCGGGGCCTTGCCGTGGAGGGTCTGCTCGTCGAGCGAGCCTTCTCCGGTGATCACCAGCGTGGCACGTGCCAGGGCGGGGGCGAAGCCGAGGACGTCGAGCATGACTTCGATGCCTGGGCGGAACCGGGCGCCGAGGGCGACCAGCGCCCCGTAGCCGATGCCGCCCGCCGCCCCCGCTCCGGGCAGCCGGGCCTGGTCCGGGCCCAGAACGGACGCGTAGTGGGCGAGCGCGGCGTCGAGCGTCGCGATGTCCTCCTCGGTCGCGCCCTTCTGGCGGCCGTAGACCTCGGGAGCACCCTTCGGGCCCGTCAGCGGGTTGTCCACGTCGCTGGCGAGGATCAGGTCGACGTCGGCCATGCGCGGGTCGAGGCCGGACAGGTCCGCCTCGGCCAGGTCGGCGAGGCCACCACCCCCCGGGCCGACCGGCTTGCCGTCCACGTCCAGGAAACGGGCGCCCAGCGCGGCCAGCATGCCGGCACCGCCGTCCGTGGTCGCGCTGCCGCCGACGCCGAACACGATCGTGCGGGCGCCCGCGTCGAGCGCCGCGGCCAGCAGCTCGCCGGAGCCGTACGTCGTGGCCGTGAGCGGGGCGAACACCCCTGCGGGAAGGTGCTGGAGTCCCGAGGCCTCGGCCATCTCCACCACGGCTGTGGTGTCGCGCAGCGCGTACGCCGCGGTCACCGGGTCCCCGAGCGGCCCGGTCACCCGCGCCTCGTGGCGCTCGAACCCGGCGGCCACCGCCGCCGCCACCGTGCCGTCGCCGCCGTCCGCCACGGGCAGGGTCTCGACCCGCACCCCGGGCACGACGTGCCGCAGCCCGGCCGTCACTCGCTCCGCGACCTGTACAGCCGTGAGCGAGCCCTTGAACTTGTCCGCCGCGACGAGCACGCGTGCGGTCTCCATCACTGCTCCGTCCGCCACCTTGCATCCCTTGCTTTCGAACAGGCAGTCGCGCCGTCCCCGACCCTATCGGCAGCGCATACCCGCTGCCCAGAGCCGTCTCACTCCGGCACCGCCCGCACTACGCTGCCCGCGTGACCACCACTGATTACGCCACCTACATCGCGGGGCTCCCCCGGGTCCTGGCCGCCGCGGCCACCGTGTTCCGGGACGTCCACGGGCGAGTGCTGCTCGTCGAGCCGAGCTACCGGGACGGCTGGGCGCTACCTGGCGGAACCGTTGAATCCGACGAGGGCGAGAGCCCGCGTCAGGCCGCGCGGCGCGAGACGGCCGAGGAGATCGGGCTCGACCGCAAGCCGGGACGGCTGCTCGCGGTCGACTGGGCGCGCGGCCCGATGCGGCCGCCGATCGCCGCGTATCTGTACGACGGCGGAGTGCTGGGCGACGCGGAGCTGAAGGCGATCCGGCTGCCGGAGGAGGAGCTCCTGTCCTGGGAACTGGTCGCGCCCGACGACCTCGGCCGCTATCTGCTCGGCGGTCTCGCGCTGCGTCTGAGGGCGGCGCTGGACGCGCTCGATTCCGGTGGCGGCACGGTGGAGCTGGAGGACGGCCGACCGGTGAACGGCTGACCTGTCGGCCCGCCCGGGGACGGCCGACCTTTCGGGCCGCCGACCCATATTCCCGTTGCGTTCCCTCATGCCCCTTTGCGTCCCGTTGTCTTGACGTGCCGTCAACTGATAGTCCGGTCGGCGGCTGCCGGACATCCGAGTTCATGTGTCATTGGTCCGCAGTGCACGCTCGACCGGCATCATCCGAACTCCACGACAGCGGAGGGATCATGCGTACGCACACGGGGCACCTCGGCGGGCTGCTGGCCACCATCGCCGCAACGCTCGCCTGTACGACCGTCGTCGCCACGGCGTCGACCGCCACCGCGGAGCCGGCATCGGCCCCGGCCGCACACCGCCGGGTGCCGCTGTCGGTCGACGGCGGCGCCTGGCAGTCGGGGCATGTCCAGGGCATGGCCATCGACCGCCGCAAGGGCTTCATGTACTTCTCGATGACCAATCTGCTGGTCAAGACCGACCTCGACGGCAACCCGGTCGGCTCGGTCACCGGATTCACCGGCCACCTCGGCGATCTGGACTTCAACGAGAAGGACGGCAGGGTCTACGGCTCGCTGGAGTACAAGGAGGCGAAGTCCTTCTACATCGCGATCCTGGACGTCGACCGCATCACCCGGATGGACATGGACGCCCAGTCCACGGGTGTCGTCTCGACCGTCTATCTCAAGGAGGTCGTGAAGGACTTCACCGCCGACATGAACGGCGACGGCGTCTTCGACGGCGACACGGCCGATACGCCCGACCACCGGTACGGCTGCAGCGGCATCGACGGCGTCGCGTTCGGCCCGGCGTTCGGCGACCGGCGCGGCAAGCTCGGTGAGCGGAAGCTGACGGTCGCGTACGGCGTGTACGCCAACGCCGGCCGCACGGACAACGACCACCAGGTGCTGCTCCAGTACGACGTCACACGGTGGAAGAAGTACGAGCGCCCGCTGACCGAGTCGGCCCCGCACACCAGCGGCCCCGCACACGTGGACGGCAAGTTCTTCGCGTACACCGGGAACACCACGTACGGCGTGCAGAACCTGGAGTACGACGGGTACAGCGGCAACTGGCTGATGGCCGCCTACAAGGGCATCAAGCCGGGCTTCCCCAACTATTCGGTCTTCGCTCTGGACGGTGCGAAGAAGCCGGTACGCGGCTCCGTACGCGGGCAGCAGAAGCCGGAGCGCGGCCTGCTGCTCCCGCTACTGCGCGAGGGTGCGCACGATGCGGCGACGGGTACGTACGGGTGGCCGGCGCCGGGGCAGTACGGCCAGTACGGGCTGATCTCGCTCGACGACGGCCGGTTCTACGTAGCGCAGAGCGGCACGGTCAAGGAGGGCGGCGTCACCAAGCAGACCGCCCGCGCCGTGCTGAACACCTGGACGGGCCGGACCCCGTCACCGTTCAGCCCTGTCGGCCCCGCGGCGCCCGGCCCTGGCGGCCCCGCGGCCTGACGTCCGCCTCGCGCGGAAATTCCTCGCGGGTGCCGGCCGGCGCTGCGTAGGCTCGTGCCATGACTCTCGTCGCGATCCTCAGCGGCGCCGGCATCTCCACGGATTCCGGCATCCCGGACTACCGCGGCCCGGGCGGGCTCTGGCGCAAGGATCCGGAGGCCGAGAAGCTCGTCACGTACGACTTCTACATGGCCGATCCGGAGATCCGCCGCCGCTCCTGGCAAATGCGCCGCACGAGCGCGACCTGGGGTGCCGAGCCGAACGCGGCCCACCGCGCGGTGGCGGAGCTGGAGCGGTCCGGCGCCCCGGTGCGGGTGCTCACGCAGAACGTCGACGGTCTGCATCAGCTCGCCGGCCTCCCCGCCCGCAAGGTCCTCGAACTGCACGGGACCGCGCGCGAGACGGTCTGCACCCGCTGCCACGCCCGCGCTCCGATGTCCGAGGCACTGGCTCGCGTCGAGGCGGGCGAGGCCGACCCGCCGTGCACGGTCTGCGGCGGCATCCTGAAGTCGGCGACGGTCATGTTCGGTGAGCGGCTCGATCCGGTGGTGCTGGGCGAGGCGATGTCGATCGCCAAGGCCTGCGAGGTGTTCATCGCGGTCGGTACGACGCTGCAGGTGCAGCCCGCCGCGTCGCTGGCCGGCATCGCGGTGGACAACGGGGCGCGGCTGATCGTGGTGAACGCGGAGCCCACGCCGTACGACGAACTGGCCGAGGAGACCATCCGCGAGCCCATCGGCACGGCGCTTCCCACGCTGCTGGCGCGGCTGGGCGCCGCCCCGGACCCGAGCCCGGACTCCCGTGGCTGAGTGGACGCGGGTACGGCCATCCACCGCGTCCTGGCCCCCGGGCGACCGTCTGTTGCTGATGGTCGAGCCCGCGGCGGCGTAGCGGCCCGGCCGGGATCTCCAGCACTTTTTAGTGGTCGGGTTCCCGCTGTACGCGTTAGTGGTCGAGTTCCCGCTGTACGCGACGCGACGGGCGGAACGTGTACAGGTCGAGGATCTCGGGCACGTCCGCCAGGCCCGGGCCGCCCGCCCCGACCCAGGCGGCGATGTCGTTCACGGCGTCCGGGTCGTTGACCAGCCCGAGCCAGACCGGGCGGCCGCCCGCCCCGCGCCCCTCCGCGGAGGGCTGTACGACGATGACGTTGGCCTGCTCGCAGGCGTCCAGGCACTCCACGGCGCGGACCGTGGCGGTCTCGCCGAGCGAGCGGCGCAGTTCGGCGAGCTGGCCGGCGTGGTCTACGTCCGGGATCTTCGCCGTGCCGCAGCAGCAGCCGCGGCAGACACTGACGGTGGGCCGGGGCGTGCCCCGGGCCGGGGCGGCCTTGCGGGTGCGGCGGCTCATACGGGAACGCCTCCGGTGTCGGCGCGGATGATCACCGTGGGACTGTACCGATAGCTGCCACCGGATCGAACACCTGCACTCCCCCCGCCATCCGGTGGGGTAGAGTTGAGGGCTGCGAAGGGGAGTAGCCCCGCAAACCGGTCGTCGACACACTGGAGCCCTCGGGTTCCCGGTGGCCGGGCCTGTAGATCCTTACGGGCGGGCGAGACCTTCGGTCAGGTATGACACGCCCGCGCCCCGCGGGCGCTGACGTCATGCCGGGCCGAGTGGTCCTCCGAAAAGCCCGAGTGGCGCTTCGCGAAGGCCCCGGGGCCCGGCTCTCACAGAAAGCCACCCGGAATGCACCTCGACCCCCTGGCGATACTCACCGCCTTCGGGCTGATCTTCCTCGCGGAGCTCCCGGACAAGACGATGTTCGCGTCGCTTGCCATGGGCACCCGCATGCGACCGCTGTATGTCTGGTTCGGCACGTCGTCCGCGTTCATCGTGCACGTCGCCATCGCCGTCGGGGCGGGCAGCCTGATCGGGCTGCTGCCGGACTGGATCGTCAAGCTCGTCTCGGCTTCCCTCTTCGCGTTCGGGGCGTTCATGCTGCTGCGCAACGGCGGCGGCGATGACGAGGAGGAGGGCGGCACCAGGACGGTGACCGGCTTCTGGCCGGTCTACTCGACCGCGTTCATGGCGGTCTTCATCAGCGAGTGGGGCGACCTCACCCAGATCACCACGGCCAACCTGGCCGCGAGCAACGGCACCTGGTCCACGGCGATCGGGTCCGCCGCCGCCCTGATGTCCGTCTCGGCGCTGGCGCTGCTGGCTGGGCAGTTCATCGCGAAGCGGGTGCCGCTGAAGACGGTTCAGCGGATCGGCGGGGTCTGCATGCTGGGGCTGGCGATCTGGACCGTCGTGGAGATCTTCGTCGGCTGACGTCCGGGCCGCTTCGGGGCGCACCGTTGCCCCTGCCGCCGCACGGCCGTGAAGGACGGGCTTGGTTCTCCAAGCCCGTCCTTCACGTTTCTCCGCGCGTTCGGCGGTGTCAGAAGAGCGCCGGTGTGTCGTCCTGCATGCCGCTCTCGAAGGCCAGCAGCCGCTGCTTGCGGTCGAGCCCGCCGCCGTAACCGGTGAGGCTGCCCGAGGCGCCGATGACGCGGTGGCACGGGACGATGATGCCCACGGGGTTCTTGCCGTTGGCGAGGCCCACCGCACGCGAGGCGCCCGGTTTGCCGAGGAGCTCGGCCAGTTCGCCGTACGAGCGGGTCTCGCCGTACGGAATCAGCCGGAGCTGCTCCCAGACGCTGCGCTGGAACGGCGTGCCGTCGAGGTGCAGCGGCAGGTCGAACTCGCGCAGTTCACCGGCGAAATACGCGTCGAGCTGGCGGATCGTCTCCGTGAAGGGGCGCGGGTCGGGCTCGCCGAAGGTCTCCTCGGGCGGGCGGTGCCGTTGGCCGGTCATATAGAGGCCCGCGAGGACGCCGCCGGTGGCGACGAGGGTGAGCGGACCGTACGGGCTGTCGACGACCGTGTGCTGCCGGGTCGCCGTACGGGTGTGCGTCGCGGTCATGGGTGACTTCCCAACGTGCTTGGACCGACCGGAATTGGGGGGGTGGGAGAAGGAGCGGGGCTGGGTGCGTGCAGCTGCAAGGCGGAGGATCGAGGCAGATGTGCAGATGGGGTCTCCCCTGTTCGAGCGAAGCCGAGAGCTTGGGGAAGGAGCGTTGGTGATTGACGACAACGCCGCAGATGCGCGGTCCCAGCCCCGCGACGCCGCCCCCCATTTGCCGGTCGGTCTTATGCGGGCAGGTGGTTGATGGGGTGATCGTCCACGGTCCAGAGGTACTGAACCGCGTAGGCCCGCCAGGGCCGCCAGGCCGCAGCGCGGGCGGTGAGCGCTGCGGGCGTCGACGGGAGGCCGAGCTCCTCGGCCGCACGCCGGATGCCGAGGTCGGTGGGGAGGAAGGCGTCCGGGTCGCCGAGCGCCCGCATCGCGATCACCTCGACGGTCCAGGGCCCGAAGCCCGGCAGTGCGGCCAGTTCGGACCGGGCCTTCTCCCAGTCCGTGTCGGTGCCGAGCCGCAGCGTGCCGTCGGCGAGTGCGCCGACGAGAGTGGTGAGGGTGGCACGGCGGCTGCGCGGCAGGGCGAGCTGTTCGGGGTCGAGCCCGGCGAGGGCCTCGGGGGTCGGGAAGAGATGGGTGAGGCCGCCCTCCGGATCGTCGACGGGGCCGCCGTGCGTGGTGACCAGCCGGGCGGCGTGGGTGCGGGCGGCAGCGGTCGAGACCTGCTGCCCGAGCACGGCCCGTACGGCGAATTCCGCACCGTCGACGGTACGCGGCACCCGTCGGCCGGGCGCCTTGTCGACCAGGGGGGCGAGCAGCGGATCGGCGCGCAACTGGTCGTCCACGGCCACCGGGTCGGCGTCCAGGTCGAGCAGCCAGCGGCAGCGGCTGATCGCGAGGGTGAGGTCGCGCGGATCGGTGAGGAAGAGCCGGCAGGCGATGTGGTCGGGGTGCGGGGTGAGGGCGACGATGCCGTGCCCGTACCGGAGGGTGAGGGTGCGGCGGTAGGCGCCGTCGCGCCACTCCTCGACGCCGGGGACCGCGGTCGCGGCGAGGTGGCCGAAGAGGTTGCTCGGGTTGAGCGGGGCCCGGTACGGCAGCCGCAGCGCGATCACGCCGGGCGTGGGCGACGGTGCCGCGGACCGGGCGGCGCGGTCGCGCAGCTCGCCCGGGGCGAGCGCGAAGACCTCACGGACGGTGTCGTTGAAGGTGCGGATCGAGGAGAACCCGGCGGCGAACGCGACCTCGGCCATGGGCAGCGCGGTCGTCTCGATCAGCAGCCGCGCGGTCTGCGCGCGCTGCGCGCGGGCCAGGGCGAGCGGACCCGCCCCCAGCTCGGCGAGCAGCTGGCGCTCGATCTGCCGGGCGGAGTAGCCGAGCCGGGCCGCGAGACCGGGGACGCCCTCACGGTCGACGACACCGTCCCGGATGAGTCGCATCGCACGGGCGACGGAGTCGGCGCGGGCGTTCCACTCGGGGGAGCCGGGACTGGTATCGGGCCGGCACCGCTTGCAGGCCCGGAACCCGGCCTGCTGGCAGGCGGCGGCGCTGGGGTAGAAGGTCATGTTCTCGACCTTGGGCGGTACGACGGGGCAGCTGGGGCGGCAGTAGATCCGGGTGGTCAGGACCGCCGTGAAGAACCAGCCGTCGAAGCGGGCGTCCTTGGACTGGACGGCCCGCACGCAGCGCTCGGTGTCGGTGTGCATGGTTCAAGCATCGGCCACCCGGCACCTGGGGGCTCGCGAAAATCCGACATCAACCTCGCGCTGCCAGGGTCTCTTCGAGTCCCGCGCGAGCGGGCGACGCGGTGACCGGTCTTGAGCAGAATGATCTAAAGGATGATCAATGAGCATTAACGGCACCCTTCTGGCCCCCTCCGGGTGCCCGGCTCTAGCGTTCCGGTCGCCATCGCAGGACAGGCATCCGGGTACGGAGCGTTCGTCCCCGGATGCCCTTCGGACCCACATCCGGGAGACCATCGATGAAACGTACAGCTCGCGCGGCAATCGCACTGGCCGCCACCGCCGCGCTCGCGGCGGCCGGAACCGTCACCAGTCTCGCCAGCACCGACAACCATGCCGACAACCTGACGACCTGGGCCGTCGCACCGCAGGCAAAGGTGACCCCGCAGACCCCGGAGCAGGACGAGTACAACAAGGCGAACGGCCGCCCCCTCCCCACCCCTGAACTTCTCCAGCCGATACTCGACACCGGCCTGGGAACGTACCGGGCCAAGCCGAAGAACTCGCTGCACGGTGACTACGAGTGCGCCGCCTCGGACGTACTCGCCGATCTCTCCCACAAGTGGATCAAGGAATTCGAGAAGAAGTACCCCAAGGTCCACATCAGCGTGAACCCGCCGTACGCCGGGAGCCTCGGCGCCCTGGAACTGATCAAGGGCAAGCTCGACTGCGTCTTCGTATCGCGCGAACTGAAGCCGACCGACATCGAGGGCTTCCACGACGCCTTCGGCTACGACCCGCTCAGCATCCCGATATCCGGGGGGAGTTACCGGCACTTCGGCTTCCTGGACTCGGTCGGTTTCATGGTCAACAAGAAGAACCCGGTGGACAAGCTCTCCCTCGACCAGCTCGACGCCGTGCTGTCCACCACCCACAACCGCGGCGGCGCGGCCGCCACCACCTGGGGCGACCTGGGTGCGACCGGCGACTGGGCCGACAAGCCGGTCCACATCGTCGGCATCCAGCCGTGGAACGGCTTCGAGGAGTTCGTCCGCCAGCGGGTGCTCGACAACGACGGCAAGCGCGGCGAGTGGCGTCCGGGGGTGACGGACGGCACGACTCCCGCCGATCCCGCGGTGCACTGGGAGAAGACCGTCTTCAACCTTTCCAAGGCGGTCTCCGAGGACCCCTATGCCATCGGATACACGGGGATGGCCTACGTCGACTCGGCGGTCAAGGTCATCTCGCTCAGTGACCACGCCGGCGACCCGGCATACGCCCCCACGTACGAGAACGTCGCCTCGGCTGCGTACCCGCTGAGCCGGGTCACCTATTTCAACGCCAACAAGCAGCCGGGGAAGCAGCTGGACCCGGTCATGGAGGAACTGCTCCGGTTCATCCTCAGCAAGCAGGGCCAGCAGGTGGTCTCGGATCAGCAGACCTTCCTGCCGCTGCGCTCCGGCCAGACCCGCGACAGCCTCGGCGCACTCGACACCGCACCCTGATCGCTCCTCGCCCGCAGCCCCTCTGCGAACACGAGCACGCCGAACTCGTAACGCGGACCTGAAAACCCCGGGCCGGACGGTGGTCGCAGCCACGGCACCGGCCGGCCCGGCAGGCAGGACGCAGCCCCGGCGATCGATCCGATCACCGGGGCTGCGCCATGTCACCCCGTCACGCGGGAAAACGCGCACAGGTAACAGCGCAGGTATCAGCACAAGTTGCGGCCGTTCGCCGGACCCGCCCATGCGGTCTCGGACCCATACGGTCTTGGACCCATGCGGTCTCGGACCCATACGGTCTCGGACCCATGCGGTCTCGGACCCATGCGGTCTCGGACCCATGCGGTCTCGGACCCATGCGGTCTCGGACCGACGCGGTCTCGGACCGACGCGGTTCGGCGGACGCGGCGTGCCCGTCAGCCCTGCGCCGCCAGGACCTCTTCGAACTCCGCGTACGCGTGCGCGTCGAACAGTACGAACCGCACCTCCTCGACGGGTGGGGCGGCCTCCTCCAGCACCGTACGGACGGCGATGCGCGCCCCGTCGTCCATCGGCCAGCCGTAGATCCCGGTCGAGATGGCGGGGAAGGCGACGGTACGTGCCCCCAACTCCGCTGCCACCCGCAGCGATTCGCGATAGCAGGACGCGAGGAGCAGGGACCGGTCCTCGGCGCTGCTCCAGACCGGGCCCACGGTGTGGACCACCCATCGGGCGTCGAGCTTTCCGGCGGTCGTGGCGACGGCCTGGCCGGTACGCAGGCCCTTTCCGTACTGCGAGGCGCGCAACTCCCGGCAGGCGGCGAGGATCTCCGGGCCACCGCGCCGGTGGATCGCTCCGTCGACCCCGCCGCCGCCGAGCAGTGAGGAGTTCGCCGCGTTGACGATGACATCGGCGGACTGCTGGGTGATGTCACCGCGTACCAGGGTGACGGTGACGGCCTCGGGTGTGCGCATGCGGCCCATGATGCCGTGTCACCGTCGGCGGGACTGCCCGTGGCGCCCCGAAGGCACCGTGGAGTTCCGGCCGGGCTCAGCGCGCTCCCGACGAGCCGCGCCGCTCAGGCCGCCCGCAGCCGCCGCCAGACCGCCTTCGCCGCGTGGTGGCCGGACATTCCGTGCACGCCCGGTCCGGGCGGGGTGGCCGAGGAGCACAGGAACACCGCCGGATGCGCCGTCGCGTACGGCACGCGTGCGAGCTTGGGACGGATCACCGTCTGGAGGCCGGAGAACGCGCCGCACGCGATGTCGCCACCGACGTAATTGGCGTTGCGCGCCGCGAGTTGGGGCGGCCCGGCGACCGCTCGGGCGAGCACCAGATCACGGAAGCCGGGAGCGAAGCGCTCCAGCTGCCGTTCGATGACGTCGGTGGCGTCGCCCTCCCAGCCCGCCGGGACGTGTCCGTACGCCCAGAAGACGTGCCGGCCCTCGGGTGCGCGCGACGGATCCATCAGGCTGGGCTGCGCGGTGATCAGGAACGGCACGCTCGGGTCGCGGCCCGCCACCGCGGCGCTCAGCGCGGCGTCGATCTCGCCGGCCGTGGGGCCGACGTGGACCGTTCCGGCCCTGCGAGCGTCCTTCGCGGTCCAGGGGACGGGGCCCGAGAGGGCGTAATCGATCTTGAAGCAGGACGCTCCGTACCGATAACCGCGGTACGCGTGGCCCAGCCCCGCGATGCGGGCGAGGGCGGTCGGCGAGGTGTCGAAGACGTAGGCGCGGGCGGGCGGGAGTTCGTCGAGGCGCTTGACCTCCGTACCGGTACGGATCGTGCCGCCCTGTTCGCGCAGGTACGAGGCGAGGGCATCGGAGATGGCCTGCGAGCCGCCGCGCGGCACCGGCCAGCCCTTCTCGTGCGCGGCGAGGGCGAAGAGCAGGGCGACCCCGCCGGTGGCCAGGCCGCTGACGGGAGCTATGGCATGGGCGCCGAGCCCGGCGAACAGACCGCGCGCCTTCTCACCGTGGAAGCGGCGGGAGAGCAGCGTCGCGGGCTGGAGCGCGTCGAGGCCGAATCGCACCCAGCGGTACGGGTCGCGGGGCAGCCCGTCCCACGGGGTGCGGAGAAAGTCCTCGGCGAGGGTGTCCCAGTGGCCGAGGAACGGGGCGACGAGCCTGCGGTACGCCCCGGCGTCCTCGGCGCCGAGCGACATGGCGCTCTCCCCCACCGAACCGGTGAGCACGGCGGCCGACCCGTCCGGGAACGGGTGGGCGAGCGCCAGCTCGGGCTGGAGCCATTCCAGGCCGTGCCGTGCGAGCGGCATCCTGGCGAACGCGGGCGAGCCGATGCCCAGCGGGTGGACGGCGGAACAGGGGTCGTGGCGGAAGCCGGGGAGGGTGAGCTCTTCGGTACGGGCGCCGCCTCCGACGGTGTCGCCCGCCTCGAAGACCTCCACGGCGAAGCCGCGGCGGGCCAGTTCGGCCGCGGCAGTCAGTCCGTTGGGCCCCGCCCCCACGATGACAGCATCAAGCATCGACGGCACCTTCGGACTCCTTCGTCAGCCGACGGCCAGGACACCCAGGATATTCCGAGGCACCGACAGTGCGGCCGCGGGTAGGGTCGCCTCCCGATGAATACACCGAACTCCCCGGCCGCGCCCGCGACGGGCCCCGACGCGGGCGTTCCCGCCCGTATCGCGGACATGGCTTCCCGGCTCGGCACGCTGCCGGGCATCCGGGCCGTCGCCCTGGGCGGCAGCCGGGCCCGTGGCACCCACCGTCCGGACTCCGACTGGGATCTGGGCGTGTACTACCGGGGCACTCCCGACCTGGCCGCGCTGACCGCGCTGGCGTCCGAAGCGCAGGGCTCCCCGGCCGAGGTCGCGGGTCCCGGCGGCTGGGGTCCGTGGGTCGACGGCGGGGCGTGGCTGCGGGTGGACGGCGTCCCGGTGGACTGGATCCTGCGCGATCTGGACCGGGTGGAGGCGGTCTGGGCGGACTGCCGCGAGGGACGTTACGAAGTGGGCGTGCAGCCGGGGCATCCGCTGGGGTTCTGGTCGCCCGCGTATCCCGGGGAGGTCGCAATCGGCCGCGTACTCGCCGATCCCGGGGGCGAGTTGACGAGGCTACAGCGGGAGACCCGTACCTATCCGGAGCCGCTGCGCACCGCGCTCGTCGAAGCCGCGTGGGAAGCCGACTTCTCGGTGGATGCCGCCCGCAAGTCGGCCCCCACCGGTGACGCGCTGCATGTCGCCCTGTGCCTGTCGCGGGCGTTCGGGATCCTCGCGCAGTCCCTCCACGCGCACCACCGCGCCTGGTGTCTCAACGAGAAGGGTGCGTCGGCTGCGGCGGCCGCCCTGCCGGACACGCCGGTGGGTTTCGCCGGACGGATCGACTCGGCGCTGCGGGGGCTGGACGCCGCGGCGGTGGAGCGGGCCGCGGAGCTGGTACGGGACGTACGGTCGGCGCTCGCCACGGGCGCCGCGGAGGGCACGGGCCGACCGTGATCGCCGCACTGCGGTGCGTGGCCGGGCACGGCGGCGGCGTGGTGTGAGCGGGGCGGTCAGACGCCCTCGCGCAGCGCCTTGAGGACGCGTTCGACGGTCGCCTCGCCGCGGGCCGCCGTGAACGGCAGGGCGTTGCCGCCGGTGATGCGGAACGGCGCGCCGGAGAGCGTGGCCTGCGCGCCGCCCGCCTCGGTGACCAGGAGCAGCCCTGCCGCGTGGTCCCAGGCGTACTCCCAGGTGAAGGCGACCGCGTCCTGCTCGCCGCGCGCGACGGCGAGGTATTCGAGGCCCGCCGAACCACAGGGCCGGGCGTCGATGCCGTCGGTGCGCAGGCCGAGCAGGGCGTTCTTCTGCGCATCGGTGGTGTAGTCGGGATGCGACATCGCCACCTTCAGAACGGCGCCGGGTGCGGGCGAGCCGGACCGTATCGGCTTGCCGTCGAGCGTGGCCCCGCGGCCGCGGACCGCGCTCGCCATCTCGTCCAGGGCGGCGGCGTACGTCCACGAGGCGAGGAGTACGCCGTGGTGGGCGAGGGCGACCAGGGTGCAGAAGCCCGGTTCGCCGCGGGCGAACTGACGGGTGCCGTCCACCGGGTCGACGATCCACACCGGCGCGTCGCCGCCCAGGGCGTCGTACACCTTCGGATCGGCGTGGACCGCCTCCTCGCCCACGACCACCGAGCCGGGCAGGAGCCGGGACAGGGCAGCGGTGAGGTGTTCCTCGGCGAGGCGGTCGGCGGTGGTGACGAGGTCGTGCGGGCCGCTCTTCTCGACGATCTCGTGCGCGGCGAGCCGGCGGTAGCGGGGCATGATCTCGGCGGCGGCCGCTGCGCGGACCGCCACCTCGACGTCGGTCAGGTCCCCTGCAAGGAATTCATCGATCATGCCCCCAGCCAATCACGGCCCGGCGGGGAGCCGGCGACCTGGTCATGACGGGGAGGTGGCCGGTCGGCGTCCTACGGCATACCCCTGCGTGACGGGAAGGTGGCCGGTCAGCGTCCGACGGCGTACCCCTGCATGCCGCGCGGGTTCGCCGCCGCGGAGAGCACTCCGGTCTCCGGGTCGCGGGCCACGGCGCACAGCCGCCCCTCGGACCACGGGGCGCCGACGGTGACGTCATGGCCGCGACGGCGCAGCTCCTCGACGACCTCCGGGTCCATGCCCGCCTCGACGGTGACGCTGCCGGGGCGCATCCCGCGCGGGAAGAAGGAGCCGGGGAAGCTGTCGTTGTGCCAGTTCGGGGCGTCGATGGCGCCCTGGAGGTCGAGGCCGCCGCGGACCTCGGCGCGCAGGGCGACCGCCAGGAAGAAGTGGACCTGCCACTGGTCCTGCTGGTCGCCGCCGGGCGTGCCGAACGCCATGACGGGGACGCCGTCGCGCAGGGCGAGGGACGGGGTCAGGGTGGTGCGTGGGCGGCGGCCGGGAGTGAGGGAGTTCGGCAGGCCCTCGTCGAGCCAGGCCATCTGGAGCCGGGTGCCGAGCGGGAAGCCGAGCTCCGGCACGACCGGGTTGGACTGCAGCCAGCCACCGCTGGGCGTGGCGGAGATCATGTTGCCCCAGCGGTCGACCACGTCGATGTGGCAGGTGTCGCCCCGGGTCGCGCCGTCCTTGCAGACGGTCGGTTCGGTGGCGTCGAGAGCGGCGCCGTGTTTCGCGACCGTCGGTTCGCCGACGCCCGCCGTCGGGATTCCCAGGGGGTCGAAGCCGGCCGCGCCGGAGGCGACGGCGTGGGCGTGTCCGCTGATGACGGGGGTGCGGCCGTCCGGGCTGCCGGGCCGCAGCTCGTACGAGGCCTTGTCGGCGACGAGGGCGCGGCGCTCGGCGTTGTACGGCTCCGAGAGCAGCGTGTCGAGGGGTACGTCGGCGGCGTCGCCGTACCAGGCCTCGCGGTCGGCCATGGCGAGCTTGCAGCCCTCGATGAGCAGGTGGACGTAGTCCGCGGAGCCGTACCGCGGCAGCTCGGCGGGGAGCAGGGCGAGCTGCTGGAGGAAGACCGGGCCCTGGCTCCAGCCGGCCGCCTTGGCGAGCGTCCAGCCGTTCCAGTCGTACGTGGCGGGAGCCTCGTAGGACGCGGACCAGCCGGCCAGGTCGGCGGCGGTGAGGGTGCCGGTGTGGCGGGAGCCGCTGGTGTCCATGGTGGGGCGGGCGGTCTGGCGGACGAGGGCCTCGGCGATGAAGCCCTCGCGCCAGATCCGCCGGGCGGCGTCGATCTGGGCGATGCGGTCCTCGCCGCCGGTCTCCGCCGCCTCGGCGATCAGCCGGCGCCAGGTGGCGGCGAGTGCGGGGTTGCGGAACAGCTCGCCCGGCTGCGGAGACCTGCCGCCGGGCAGGTAGACGTCGGCGGAGGACCGCCACTCGGTCTCGAAGAGTTCGCGGACGGTCTCGACGGTCTGGCCGACCCGTTCGACGGGTGCGTGGCCGTCCTCGGCGTACCCGATCGCGTACCGCAGCACCTCGGCGACGGTCTTGGTGCCGTGGTCGCGCAGCAGCAGCATCCAGGCGTCGAAGGCGCCCGGCACGGCCGCGGCGAGGGGGCCGGTGCCGGGGACCAGGTCGAGGCCGAGGGAACGGTAATGGGCGACGGTGGCACCGGCGGGGGCCGGGCCCTGGCCGCAGAGCACCCGGACCTCACCGTCCTTCGGCGCCAGGATCATCGGCACCTCTCCGGCCGGGCCGTTGAGGTGCGGTTCGACGACATGCAGGACGAATCCGGCGGCGACGGCGGCGTCGTAGGCGTTGCCGCCGTCCTCCAGTACGGCCATCGAGGACTGCGAGGCGAGCCAATGGGTGGAGGACGCCATGCCGAAAGTGCCCTGGAGAGTGGGACGAGTGGTGAACATGCCATGGTTCCTTGTCACTTGAACGAATGCGGAGGCACAACTGGCGCTCACGGAACTGCCTGGTCGGAATCCAGGCAGTTCGGAACCATTCCTCCGCCGTCCCGACCGTCGAGCAGACTATCGATCGACCCACGCCGCTTCCGGCCCTCCTCCGGCACGAACCGGATGCGCGCGGACGGCTCCGTCACGACCTCGGGCCGTCGGCGGGCAGGTAACCCCGTTGTGCCGCGTGGACCCCCGCCTGGAACCGGCTGCGGGCGCCGAGGTGGGACAGGAGGCTGGTGGCGATGCGGCGGGCGGTACGGGGGGAGACGCCGAGACGTTTGGCTATGGCCTCATCCGTGAAGCCGCGCGCCAGGAGCCGGAGGCTCTCGTGCTGTTGACCGGTCAGCTGATGGTCCCCGTGCCTCTCGGCCCGGCTGAACGGTTCGGCCCGCTCCCAGACGCTTTCGAAGAAGGCCTCCAGCGCCGTGATGAGCCACCGCCCGGTCACGGCGAGCGCCCCGAACGAGGAGTCCTGGTCGTCCAGGGCGGTCACCAGAGCGCGCCGGCGATCAGTGAGGATCATGCGGATATCGAGGGAGGGCACCGTACGGATCTCACCGCCGATCGAGGCCAGCCAGGACACGTGCGCCACTGTGGGCGGGTGGTTGTGGATGCTGTCGAGGTGAACCGTGCGCATCCGCACCCCGCGGGCCAGTAACCGCCGGCTGAGCGGACGGGAGGCATACAGGTCCTCCTCGGCCCGCGCGCCGCCCGTCGCGAAGGCGATGATCTCCTCCTCCGCCTCCTCGTACAGCCTGGCCGTGTAGTCCCGTACGTGGTCCGGACCGTCGAGGTGCGCGACCGGTGACTCGCCGGACACCGGAGGCATGGGGGTGAGCCGGCAGAGCAGTTCGGCCACCGCGGCCTCGCCCGCCTCCAACTGCTGCCTGCGTGCCGCGAGGTCGGCTCGCTGCCGGGCCAGCAACATCTCCAGGCCGAGCCGGGGGTTGACCACGTGTACACGCTGGGGATCAGCGCCCTCGGCCGGACGGATCAGCGCCAGGTCCGCCAACTGCTTGACCGCGCCGTCGAACTGGTCGAGCGTCAATTCAAGCCGTGCGGAATGCTCCATCCGGCTCGCACGAGGGTCGCCGAGCATGGCCCGGTACACGGCTTCCGTCGTGGAGTCCAGTCCCAAGGGGTCGAGCATCGTCCCTCCTCGCCTGGGGCCCTGCGCCCCGCTCAGGCCATCGCCGCAGGAAATGAAGTCCGTTCCACAACTGCCCGGTTAAGGTTCGGCAAAGATCATGGCACGGCTCGACGCCCTGGGACAGAGGGCCTTTCGGTGGCGATCCTTTCGGGCCCGACCAGGAGTTCGGAGGCTGGACGGAAGGGGCCATGGCCTCATCGGTCCACCCGCCCGACCTTCACCGATGCATCACCTCCGTACAAACTCGCCATCGTCGACTGCTCGCCAACAGTGACCGAAAAGGGCTCCCCACATGCCGCATCGTCATGCCAGCCCACGTCTGACCCTCGGGACCCCGGCGCCGGCCGGGACCCTCCTCGCCGTCATCACCCAGACCGGCGCAGCGACCGCACCCACCATGCGCGCGGTCTCCTCCTCCGCCGCCGCATCCCCCGGTGGCCCGGTCATGCCCGTGGCACCCGTCCGGCCTCCCGCAACCCAGCAACCCCCCGGACACCTTCCGTCGGCAACAAGCGGCACGGGAGGCGCGCTACGACGTCACCGACGGCTCGACGGGCCGAGGCGGGCACGCGGGGGAGGCAGACGACAGTGCGTTTTCAACTGCTCGGCCCGCTGAGCATCACGGACGGCCGGGACGTCGTGGTTCTCCCGCCCTCCAAGCCGACCGCGCTGCTTGCCGCGCTGCTCATCCGCCCCGGATCCGTGGTCTCCACCGACCATCTGCGCAACGTCGTCTGGGGCGAGGAGCAGCCGACGACGGCCAAGGCGGCGCTCCAGAGCTGTGTCCTGCGGCTGCGCCGGATCTTCGCCAAGTACGGCATCGAGGACCAGGCCGTCACGGCGGTCGCCAGCGGCTATCGCATCCAGGCCGACGCCGAAACCCTCGACCTGCTGCACTTCCGTCAGCTCGTCGATCGGGCCGCCGCGTCCGGAGAGGAGTCCGAGCTCTACACCCTGCGGGCCGCACTCGCCCTCTGGCAGGGGCCGTTGCTCGCCAACGTCCCCTCCGACCTGCTGCACCGGGACGAGGTGCCGCGGCTGGCGGAGGAGCGCCTGAGGGTTCTGGAGCGGGTCTGCGACATCGAGCTGAAGTACGGCCGTTGCCGCGAAACACTCGTTGATCTATGGGAAGTTACGCGCGTATACCCGGCGCATGAACGGTTCGCGGCGCAGCTGATGCTGGCTCTCTACCGGACGGGACGGCAGAGCGAGGCGCTCGCGGAGTACCGCAGGATCAAGGAGCACCTGCGGGAGGAGCTCGGCGTCGATCCCCGAGCCGAACTGCAGTGCCTGGAGCTGGCCATCCTTCGTGGCGACGACATCGGACCCCTGGACACGGGCAGCGCCCCCGTGTCGCTCGCGCCGACCGCGCCGCGGACCTCCCTGGACGACGGGGAGCCGGAGCCGGACCACCGCCCCGGAGGTCCCGGCGGCGCGGCGGCATCCGTGGCCGCGTTCCCCACCGTGCCCTCCTTCACCGGCCGGAAGCGTGAAGTCGATTCCCTGGTGGGCCTGTTGACATCGGGCCGGGAGTCCGGCGTACCGGATGGGGACGTTCCGGCGCGCGCTCCGGTGGCGATGCTCTCCGGAGCGCCCGGCATCGGCAAGACGGCCCTGGCACTGCACGTCGCGCACCTGGTGGGCGGCCACTATCCGGGCGGCTGCCTGCTGCTGCCGCTGACCCGCCCCGACGGCACCCCACGCCCGGCGCAGGAAGCCGCCGACGAGCTCCGCCGTTCCCTGCCCGCGGAATCCGACGCCGGGTACGGCCCCGCGCTTCTCGTCCTCGACGACGTCATCCACCCCGACCAGGTCCGTCCGTTGCTGACCGCCAACGCGGGCGGTGCCGCGATCGTCACCAGCCGGATGGGCCTGGCCGCGCTCATCGCCACGCACGGCGGCACCGTCCACCGGCTCGGCGCCCTCGAACCGGAGGAGTCGCACGCCCTGCTCACCTCGGTCCTCGGCCGGGAACGGGTCGAGGCCGAGCCGTCGGCGGCACTGCTACTGGCCTCCGTGTGCGGGCACCATCCGCTCGCCCTGCGGATCGCCGCCGCCCGGCTGCTCACCCGGCCCCGGCTGCGGCTGGCCGACTGCGCCGACTCGCTGCGACGCAACCTGCCCGCCCGGCTCAGCCTGGCCGACGATCCCCAGATGTCCGTGCCGCTGACACTGGACGAGGCCCTGAAGCGACTGCCTCCGGAGCTGGCCGAGGCCCATCTTCGCCTCGGGGCGACGACGCACGGACCGCTCACCCCCGGCCTGGCCGCGGACGTCCTCGGCATTCCGCCGGAGACGGCGGAGGAGGTGCTGGAGCGACTCCTGGACGCGGGCCTCCTGGAGGAGGAACGGCCCGGCGTCTTCTGGATGCACGACCTGCTGCGGGCCCACGCAAGGCGTGCGACGGCCCATTCCGCCGGCCACGCCCACGCCCGTCTGCGCCCGCCACGGCATGCGGAGATCCCCCCGGTGGACAGCAAAAGGCCGGCCGCACTGCGGTGACGGCGAGCCGTCGGCCTCCCGGCATGCCGGCCTCGTCCTCACCGGAACCTTCCCCGAGACACCCCCCGAACCGGCCCAAGCCCCTCGGGCCACCCGCCCCCCAGAACCAGAGGTGTGAGCACGCATGACAACCACGCCGTACGCAGAGATCGCCGGAACCCGGCCACGAGTCCGTCGCGACGTCCTGTTCACCGAAACGCCGACCGGCGTGATCTTCCACAACGCCGACGGCGGCTTCCAGCTCACCGCCAAGTCCGGCTACCGGTTCGCCACGCTCCTCGTCCCCCACCTCGACGGCAGCAGATCCGTCGAGGAGATATGCGAGGGCTTCGGGGAACGCCAGAAGGCCATGGTGGGCGAGCTCGTCAAGGCGCTCTACGCGCGTGACTTCGCCCGCCCGGTGCCGGATCCGCGGGAGTCGGCCGCGTCCCTGGCGACCGCGCCGGCCGCCGCCGCCCGCTTCGCCCAGCAGATCGCCTACCTCGACCACTACGCCGACGACGCCGACGCCCGGTTCGCCCGCTTCCGCGCCACCCGGGTCGCCGTACTCGGTGACGGCCCGGTGGCCCGCTGGTGCGCGCTGTCCCTGATCCGCAACGGCTGCGCCACGGTCGCCGTCGACGCCGCCCTCGTGGACGGCTCCGGAGACAGCACGCCCGAAGAGTTCGCGACGGTCCATCAGGAGGCGGCCGAACTGGCCGAGCAGGACTGCCCCGTCGAGCTGTCGGTGCTGCCGGAGCCGGGCAGCGGCCCGGCAGGCTGGGCGGCGTACGAGGGGTACGACGTCGTCGTGGCCGCCGGAGGCCCCGGCGTCCCGGGCACGGTGCTGCACCCCTCCTACGCCATCGGCGGCGACCTGGACGGCCCGGGCAGCAACGCGCACCACGGCAAGGGCGAGCTGTTCGTCGCCGAGGCGGACGAGAGCGACCGCAGCTTCCACCGCTACACCCCCGAGGT
>NZ_JBHVFF010000117.1:0-23985 GCF_042801895.1 Streptomyces sp. NPDC057543
GGGCGGCGCCGTCCCCCGGATCGTCGTCAGGGCCGTCCGTACGCTCGCCTCGATGTCCGTGATTGGGTACAGCGCCTCGCGGACCGTCCGGTTCCGGTCCACCACCAGCGTCAGCCGCTTCAGTCGGCTCGTCCCCGCCGCGCGGAACGTCGGCAGTCGCAGAGCCGCTGTCAGTTCCAGCTCCGCGTCGGAGAGCAGCGGGAAGCGCAGCCGTTCCGCGTCCGCGAACGCCCGCTGCTCGTCGGGGCGTTGGGTGGACACCCCGTGCACGGTCGCGCCCGCCGCCGTGAACTCGGCCAACTGGTCGCGGTACGTACAGGATTCGAGGGTGCAGCCGCTCGCGCCGGGGATCTGCGCCCACCCCGGCGGATAGGCGTCCCGGCGGGCGTAGGCGCCGGGGAAGCAGTACAGGACGGTGTACGGGGTGTCGGCGACCGGGTCGCGCGGCACGCCGTCGTAGTCCAGCAGTTGCAGCTCGGGCAGGCGCGTGCCCACCAGGGCGTGCACCCGGGCCGCCTCCTTCGACGCCTCGGCGGCCGTTGCCGTCATCTCCCCGTCTCCCATCACCCAGCTGTCGCCCCAGTCCTGGAGAGCGATCAGTACGGGCAGCAGTGCGCGTCCGCGCCGGGTGAGCCGGTACTCGTACCGGGGTGGCCGGTCCTGGTACGGCTCCCGGGACAGCACTCCCGCGTCGACCAGCAGCCGCAGCCGCTCGGTCAGCACCTTGCGGGACACGCCCAGTTCCTCCTGGAGCGCGTCGAAGCGGTGCACGCCGCGCGCCGTGTCCCGCACGATCAGCAGGGTCCACCAGTCGCCGACGACATCGAGTGCCTGGGCGATCGCGCAGTCGGCGTCGGCCAGGCTGGTGCGCTGGGGCACGGGCTCCTCCGTCGGTCTGCCGCTGCCGTCACTTACCTGATTGACCTGTAGTCAAGCATGATGTCATAGTCCGTTCCCAAGAGGAACTTACTGGGGAGGGTGCTGCTGATGAGGTTCTTCCGGATCGTGCGCGACGTACCGCGCACCGTGCGGCTGCTGGCCTTCGGCTCCTTCCTCAACGGGGTCGTCAGCTTCACCTTCGTCTTCCTCTTCGTCTATCTGACCGGCCCGCGCGGGCTGACCGTCCCGCAGGCCGGAGTGATCGCGGGCGTCGGCGGCATCGGCCTCGTCGCGGGGAACTTCACCGGCGGCTGGTTCGGGGACCGCTACGGCCACCGCCGGATGCTTCTGACCGGTGCGCTGGTCAGCGGGACGGCGCTGGCCACCCTGCCGGTCCTACCGGTCGTCGCGATGTACGGGGTGCTGCCGCTCGCGCAGTACGCGGCAGGTGTCGTACGCGCCGCCAACTCCGCACTCGTCGCCGTCTCCGTCCCCGAGGGCAGTCGGCGCCAGAGCTTCGCCCTCGTGCGGGCCGGGAGCAATGCCGCGTTCGCCGTCGGCCCGCCGCTCGGCGCGCTGATCGCCGCCCGCTTCTCGTACGACTGGCTTTTCCTCGCCGATGGCCTCGGGACGCTGTTCTTCGCCGGATACGCGGCGACGGTGCTGCCGGCGCACGGCACCGCACACGGCCGGCCGGTGCGCGCGCCCGGCGCACCCGGGCTGTGGCGGGAGCTGCGGGTCAGGCCCGCGGTGCTGGTCCTGCTCGCCTCGATCCTCTGCGTCGACCTCGTCTACCGCCAGCAGTACTCGACCGTGCCCGTCTTCCTGGCCGAGCACGGCCACAGCGCCCAGTTCTACGGTTGGCTGCTCTCCATCAACGGTGGCCTCATCCTCCTGCTGGAACTCCCCGCGGCCCACGCCCTGCGCCGACGCGCGCCCCTGAGCATCGTGGGCGCCGGGCTGCTGCTGGTGGGGCTGGGTTACGCGGTGCTGATCCCGGGGGCCGGGGCGTTGTTCGCCGTCACGATGATGGCGTCGCTCACGGCTGGCGAGATCCTTTACAAGACCACCGCGACGGCGTACGTCGCCGATCAGGCCCCCGCCCATGCGCAGGGCCGCTTCCAGAGCCTGTACGCGGGCGCCTCCATCAGCGGGCAGGTGTTGGCGCCACCGCTGGGCGGCGCCCTCTACGCCGCCGCGCCCGGACTGCTCTGGCCGGCCTGCGCGGTGCTGGCGGGCGGTGCGGGGGCGGCGGTGCTGGTGGCGCGACGGCTACCGGGAACCGCGGTGGTGCCGGTGTGCGCGGAGGAACCCGTACCGGCACCCGAGCGGCAGACGCAGCCCGGCTGAGCCGGAGGCCGGGGCTCCCGGGGTGCGTGCGCGACCACCCGGCGAGACCGGTTGGCGACGACGGCGCCCCGCCGGTTAGGTTTCGTGTCATGACCGACACGACTCCTGCTCGCACCACCGGCGCCGTCGCCGCCGGCCTCGCCACCATCGCCGGCGACGGTTCCGTTCTCGACACCTGGTTTCCCGCCCCCGAGCTCACCGCCGAGCCGGGCCCGGCCGGAACCGAACGGCTCACCCCCGACCAGGCCGTCAACCTCCTCGGCGACGGCGCCGCCAAGGCCATCGGTGTGGACGCCCGCCGCGGTGTCGAGGTCGTCGCCGTACGTACGGTCATCGCCTCGCTCGACGACAAGCCGCTCGACGCGCACGACGCGTACCTGCGCCTGCACCTCCTCTCGCACCGCCTCGTCCAGCCGCACGGCCAGAACCTGGACGGCCTCTTCGGCCTCCTCGCCAACGTCGCCTGGACCTCGCTCGGCCCGGTCGCCGTGGACGACGTGGAGAGGGTGCGGCTGAACGCCCGCGCCGAGGGCCTGCACCTCCAGGTCACCTCGGTCGACAAGTTCCCCCGGATGACGGACTACGTCGCCCCCAAGGGCGTCCGGATCGCCGACGCCGACCGGGTCAGGCTCGGCGCGCACCTCGCCGCCGGCACCACCGTCATGCATGAGGGCTTCGTCAACTTCAACGCGGGCACCCTCGGCACGTCGATGGTCGAGGGCCGGATCTCCGCGGGTGTCGTCGTCGGCAACGGCTCCGACATCGGCGGCGGCGCCTCCACCATGGGCACCCTTTCCGGCGGCGGCAAGGAGCGCATCGTCATCGGCGAGCGCTGCCTGATCGGCGCCGAGGCCGGTGTCGGGATCGCGCTCGGCGACGAGTGCGTCGTCGAGGCCGGGCTCTACGTCACGGCCGGCACCCGCATCACGATGCCGGACGGTCAGATCGTCAAGGCCCGCGAGCTCTCCGGAGCCTCGAACATCCTCTTCCGCCGCAACTCGATCACCGGCGCCGTCGAGGCCCGCCCGAACAACGCGGTCTGGGGCGGCCTCAACGACATCCTGCACAACCACAACTAGTGCCGTGACCGGCAATGTTTGCCCCATGAAGAGCGTCGTCCGGTGCGTGCGATCGCAAGGCGGCCGGGAGCCCTTGTAGCGGAGCTACCAGGGCTTTTGGCCAACGCGGAAGGGGGTCCCCCCTGGCCCTCAAGGCCTTGGGGGAGTGCGTGCTGGGCGGCGCGACGGGGCAAAGCTTGCCGGGAGGGGCACTAGCACGTAGCGGCGAGGAGTTCCTCGTACGCGCTGCGCAGCCCGTCGGTCACCTCGCGCCCGGCGGGCTGCAGCGGTTCGCGGACCGGTCCGGCGTCGAGCAGTGCCTTCGCCGTGACCGTGCCGGGCAGCCCGGACGCCATCATCAGCTCGGCGAGCGGGACGGTCAGCCGGTTGAGCCGGGCGGCCCCGGCCGTGTCCCCGGCGTCGAAGGCGTCAAGCACCGCCCGCAGCTGCCGGGGTGCCACATTGGCGACCGTGCTGACGTAGCCCGCGGCGCCGACCGCGTACAGCGGCAGGTTCAGTTCCTCGCAGCCCGAGTAGTAGGCCAGCGACGTCGCGCCGATCACCTTCGTCGAGCCGAGCAGGTCGTACGCGCAGTCCTTCACGGCCACGATGCGCGGGTGCTCCGCGAGCCGCAGCAGGGTCTCCGGCTCGATGCGGGTGCCGGTGCGGCCGGGGATGTCGTACAGCATGAGCGGCAGGCCGGTGGCATCGGCGACGCGCCGAAAGTGCGCCTCGACGGCGGCCTGCGGCGGTCTGCTGTAGTACGGAGTCACCACCAACAGGCCGTCCGCACCCGCCTGTTCGGCCTGCCGCGCGAGGGCGACGGTGTGCCGGGTGTCCGAGCTGCCGACCCCGGCGACGATCGGTACACCGTCGCCGACCGCCGCCCGGACGGCCCGCAGCAGCGCGGTCTTCTCCGCGTCGGTGGTGGTCGGGGATTCGCCGGTGGTGCCACTGAGCACCAGACCGTCGCAGCCGTCGGCGACCAGTGAGGCGGCAAGCTTCCCGGCGGCGTCCGGGTCCAGCGCCCCGGAGGCGGTGAACGGCGTGATCATGGCGCAGAGTGCGCGGCCGAAGGGGGCTACGGGTGCTGTCATTCCCGAAGTGTCGGTCGACCGGACCGTGAAGGTCCACTTAGTTCTGCTTGGGGTGAAGGGGAAGAAACATTCAACAGTTGTGGGAAGGGGCGCCACGCTCTGGCATGATCGAACGCCTATGCGGCAGACCGACACCGGGGGGCGGGTGCATGGCTGTACGGGAGCGGACACGGGTGGAGCACGGAACCGGGGCCGGGAGGCGGCGGCCGGTGATGGCCGTGCTCATGGCCGGGGCGCTCGGCCTGTCCCTCTCGGGTTGCGCCGGGTTTCTCGTGCCGGCGGGCGAGGGCGAGTCGGAGCCGACACCGAGCTTTTCGTACCGGGTGCACGCCGACAAGCTGCCGTCATCGTTTCCGAGCGTCCCCGCAGCGCTCCCCGACCGGCCGCCGACGCCGTCGGCGCAGGGGCCCGGCCCCACACCCACCGGGAGCACCACCCGGGCCGACTGTCCGTCCTCCGGCGTCGTCGTCGACATGGGCGAGATCGAGGCCGCGCTGGGCCACCGGGCCGTCGGCCTCACCCTCACGAACTGTGGCAGCAAGCCGTACCGCGTCGACGGCTATCCGTCGGTCCGGGCACTGGACGAGGCCGGTGACCCGCTGCCGGTCCCGGTGAATCCGGGCTCCTCGTACATGGGGACCGACCCGGGCCCGAAGGAGGTCATGCTGAAGCCGGGAGGGACGATGCGCTCGCTCCTCGCCTGGGTCTCCACCCCGACCGGCGGTGACCTCATCGAGGGCGACGCGCTGCAGATCGCACCCGCCCCCGGCCTGGAGGCGCGCACCTTCCCGCTGAAGGGGAGCGACGTACGGCTGCTCGACGAGCTGAACATGACCGCCTGGCGGACCGAACCGTCGAGATAGCGCCGCGACGACGCCGGCTCAGAGGGCGAGCTTGAAGCCCTCGTGGCTGCGGGCGAAACCCAGCGACTCGTAGAACCGGTGCGCGTCGGTGCGCCGCTTGTTGCTGGTCAGCTGCATCAGTCCGCACCCCCGCAGCCGGGCCCGGTCGACGGCCTGCTTCATCAGCTCCCGGCCCAGACCGCCGCCCCGCCGGTCGGCCCTGATCCGCACCGCCTCGATCAGGGCCCGCTCCTCGCCGTGCTTGCCGAGCCCCGGTATGTATGTCGCCTGCAGACAGCCCACCACGGTGTCCCCCTCCACCAGAACGAGCATCTCGTTGCGCGGGTCGCTCTCGATGGCGGCGAAGGCCCTCTCGTACGCCTCGTCGACCACGACCGAAGCCGGGTCGACGACCCGCTCCTCGTCCGCGAGCAGGGCGAGGACAGCGGGCAGATCGGTGCGGGTGGCGGGGCGAAGGAGCATGCTCAGGAGTCTGGCACGGACGCCCGAGCGCCCGGTATCCGGCCCGGGACCACCCTCCGGAGCCGCTGTGGTCAACGATGGGCCAGGTAGAGGGAGAAGGCCTTGTGGAGCACCTTGTTGATCGGGTAGTCCCACTCGCCGACATATTCGGCGGCCCGGCCGCCGGTGCCGACCTTGAAGCGCAGCAGGCCCAGGAGATGGTTGCTCTCGTCCAGGGTGTCGGTGATGCCGCGCAGGTCGTAGACGGCCGCGCCCCTCTCGTGCGCGTCGCTCATCATGCGCCACTGGACGGCGTTGCTGGGCTGGACCTCGCGCTTGCGGCCGGTCGAGGCGCCGTAGGAGTACCAGACGTGGTTCCCGACGCTCAGCATCGTCGCCGCGGAGAGCGTCTCGCCGTCGTGGTGGGCCAGGTAGAGCCGCATCCGGTCGGGGTCCTCGGCCCGCAGCGCGGTCCACATGCGCTGGAAGTAGCCGAGCGGGCGGGGGACGAAGCGGTCGCGCTCGGCCGTCTCGCGGTACAGCTCGTAGAAGGCCGGGAGGTCCTCGTAGTCGCCCTCGACGACCTTGACGCCCGCCTTCTCCGCCTTCTTGATGTTGCGCCGCCACTGCTGGTTCAGGTTGCCCAGGATCTCCTCCAGCGACCGCCCGGCGAACGGCACCTGGAAGACGTACCGGGGCTGTCCGGCGCTGAAACCGTCCTCGCCGCCCTCCTCGCCCTGTCGCCAGCCCAGTGCGCGCAGCTGTTCCACCAGCGCGGCGGCCTGCGGCTCTTCCGTGTCCGCCGCCACGTCGCGCAGCCGCCGGGCGGACGGGTCCGCGATGGCGTCCTTGACCGTCCCGGCGTCCCAGCGGCGGGCGACCACCGGCGGGCCCATGCGCACCGAGAACGCGCCCTGCGTCTTCAGATGGGCCAGCATCGGCGCCAGCCACCGCTCCAGACCGGCGTCGTGCCAGTCGATGACGGGGCCCTCCGGCAGATACGCCAGACAGCGTTTCAGCCGGGGGATAGGCCGGTAGAGGACGAGCCCGGCTCCGACGATCCGGTCCCGGCCGGCGGCGTCGCGGTCGAACCAGCCGATGCTCTCCGCGCGCCAGTCGGGCTTCACATCGCCCCACGACGGAACCTGCATATGGCTCACGGCGGGCCGGCTCGCGACGAACGCCAGATGCTCCTCGCGGGTGATCGCGCTGAGACGCGGTTCCATGCGGTACTCCGTTCGTTGTCCCGTCGGCGGGCCCGACGGCCGCACCGGAAGAGTGTTGTTGACCTCAAGCGCACTTGACCTACCAGTGTGGTCGGCAGCGGCGCACCACGCGGGTGCACCGGTCAGGAGGACCCGTCATGAGTGTGCGATTCGAATCCCGTCCCGATCCTGCCCGTAACGACGTCGGACTGGTCAAGGCAAGCACCTGGGATGTCGGCACTCCCGAGCGGCAGCGGCGGACGATCGAGGCCATCCGTACCGCATGGGAAAGCCGGGAGTGGCCGCATCCGGGCCTGCTCTCGTACACCGTCCATGTCGGTGAGGACGGGAAGACCTTGTTCCACTACAGCCAGTGGAGTGGTGAGCAGGCGTACCAGGAGTTCTTCCGGCACGGCCGGGACGAGCGGAACGCGGACATCGACGCCGCCGTGCCGGGCATCCGGCGGCTCGGGCTGCACACCTTCGAGATGTACCGCTCCGTGCGGCCGGCGGAGGGAGACGGACGGGAACCGGGGTGCGTCGTGATCGTCGACGTCGAGTTCGAGGGGCCGGACAAGGCGCGGCAGCGGGACTGGGTGGACACCGTGTTCGAGGCGCTGGGGACCGATCCGGCGCCTGCACCCGGTGGCCTCTCCGGGCACTTCCATGTGAGCACCGACGGAACGCGCGTACTCAATTACGCCGAATGGGAGAGCGCGCGGGCCCATGTCGAGGCGCTGACCGCGCCCGGTGACGGGATCGGGTCGAGGACGCCGCAGTGGGAGCGGGTGCAGTCGTACCCGGGGATGACCGGCGGAGGCGTGCACCGGTACACGCCCGCGCTCAGCATGGGGCCGGGGGCGGGCGTGTAGGGGCGCTACGGGCTGTGGACTACGGGCGGAAGCGCAGCACCTGCGGGTCGTGGTCGCTGTTCTGCGTGGCGAACTCCGCGTTGATGTGGACGCTGTCGTAGTGGAAGCCGTGGATCGACGGGCTGGTCAGGATCTGGTCGAGCACCTGGGTGTTGCCCTGGTAGACGTACGAGTAACGCTCCGAGCGCGGCAGGGACTTGATCGCCGGATACAGCACGCCGCCGGCCGTCAGCGCCTCGGTCGTGCCGGAGAACTCGAAGTCGTTGATGTCGCCGACGACCAGGACGTCCGCGTCCTTCTGGACGCTCAGCAGCTTCTTGACGAAGGTGTTGACCGCCTTGCCCTGCGCGTGCCGCTGGTCCTCCGACGAGCGGGTGGGCGGCTGGTGCTGCGAGACGATGGACTCGTCGCCGCCCTTGGACGCGAAGTGGTTCGCGACGACGAAGACCGTACGGCCGCGGAAGGTGAACTCGCCGGCGAGCGGCTTGCGGCTGTTCGCCCACGCCGGGTTCGACGGGTCGATCCGGCCGGGGGAGTGGGTCAGGGCCGCCCCGTTCCCCGCCCGTACGACATCGGTCGCGGTCGTCGCGTCGCCGCCCGCGCGGTCGGTGAACGACACCCGCGCCGGGTTGAAGAGGAACACCTGGCGGATGTTGCCGCCGGGCTCGCCGCCGTCCTTCTTGTTCTCCGGGTCGATGGAACGCCACTGGTACGCCGGGCCGCCCGCGGCCACGATCGCGTCGGTGAACATCTTGACCGTGCGGTCGGCGGAGACAGTGCCGTCGTCCGTCGCGCCGTTGTTGTCCTGGATCTCCTCCAGCGCCACGATGTCGGGCGAGGAGAGGTTGTCGACCACCGCGGCGGCGAGCGCGTCGAACTTCTCCTGCGGGTCGCCGGGGTCGAGGTTCTCGACGTTGTACGTCGCCACCGCCAGCTCGTCGGCGTGCTGCTTGGGGGTCGTTTCCCGGCGCAGCCCGTGGGAGGTGACCTTGCCCAGGGTGCGGGCGGTCAGCGTGTAGCCGCCGTACTGGTTGAAGTCGAGCGGGCCCTCGGTGGTACCGGACAGCACGTCGCCGACATCGGCGGACGGGAAGGGCTGCTCGGTGAGCGGCGCCAGCGACTGGATCTGGAGCCGGCCGGTGTTCTGCGCGGTGTACGAGCCGTAGACCGTGCCTCCGCGGCCGGTGGCGTTCTCGTGTGGCTTCACCGTCACCCACAGCTCGGCGTGCGGGTCGGTGGCGCCGACCACCCGCGAGGAGCCGATGCGGATGTTCATGCCCTCCAGGGATTCGTAGTAGTCCAGGGCGTAGCGGGACGGGTCGAGGGGGAGCGCGTCGATCGACCCGCCCGCCGCGGGGTCGCCCGCGGGGCTGTACCGGGCGGGGACCGAGCGCTCCGAGACCGTCACGGGCGCGGGCAGAGCGTTGCCCGAGGAGACCACGGCGACGGTGGGCTTGGTGATCTGGGTGAGCGACTGGTTGCCGGAGGAGGCGCCGCCCGGGACGAACTCGGCGACCGTGCCCGAGACCGTGACCGCGTCACCGACCGCGACGGTCGGCGCGGAGCCGGTGTAGACGAAGACGCCCTCGCTGGTGGCGGGGTCGGCGTCGGGGTTCGGGTCCTGGAACCAGAAGCCCTTCGAGCCGTACGTCCGCACACCCGTGACGATGCCCGGGACCCCGGCGACCTGCCGGCCGGCGAGCGGGGATATCCGGGTGGTGCCCTGGATGTCGTGGATCCGGACCTGGCCGTCGGCGGCCGGGGAGGAGGCGGCGGGGGAGGAGGCGGACGCGGAAGTGGTGGCCGCGCCGGTGAGCAGGCCCGCGGCGAGCGCGGCGGCGACCACGGCGGATACGGCGGTTGTTCTGGACGATGCGGAGGGCATCAATGGCTCCGGAGTTTCGAGGGGGGAGGATGGGGTCTACGCGCGTCAATCTCTTGTGTGGGCGCATCCGTTGTCAAGAACCTCCGGGTGGACGGAAGCCGTCCGTTTCATGAACCGGGTGGCATGGGGCGAAATGCGTCTACGCTTGGGCCGCCCGACCCGTACGCGCCCCCCGTACACCCCGTACGTCCCGAGGAGAACCACCTGATGTCCGCAGAGCGTCCCACCCTGCCGCCCGTGAGGCTGCGCACCGAGGCCGAGCTGGCACGGGACGCGCTTGCCGCGCCGTTGCTCGCCCGCGCCGTCCGGCTCGCCCGCTGGGCGGGCCCGGAGACGCGGGTCGGCGCCGGTGGCGAGCTCGTCGAAGCGCAGCTGCCCGCGGCGGCCGAGCACCTCGGCCGCACGGCGGACGAGGACGGCGCGGCGGAGGCCAGCGAGGCGTGGCGTCTCGCGGTCGACACGGGACTGGTCGACGTCGAGGACCCGGAGGAGACCGACGGGGAGGACGCGGAGGGCACCGCCGCCGCCGGTGAGAACCTGGCGCTGATCACCGGGGGTTCGCCGCAGGACGTCCTGTCGATCTGGCTCGATGGGCTGGAGGCCGTCCACGCCGATGCCACCGCGCCCTTCTTCGAGGACTTCGCCGACCTCGTCGGCGAGGACGGCACGGTGGACTTCGATTCCCTGGACTGGGATCCGGAGGCCGAGGCGGAATTCCTCGACGGGGTCCTCGGCAATCTGTACCTGCTCACCGTCGGCGACGGCGGCGCGGACGCGGCGCCCGTACCGCTGCCCGCGCTCGCCGCGTCGATGCTGGTGCCGGACGACATGGGCGAGCCCACCGACGACATCCTCGAGCAGGTGTCCGAGGCGATGATGCGCCTCGACGACCAGTTCCGGGTCCTCGAACCCATGGGGATCGTCGAATACCGCCCGGTGGACGAGGCGTTGCTGGCCGAGGAGGGCGAGGACACCGCCGTCGCGGCCGACGACGAGGATGTCACCCGGTACGGCATGGTGAAGCTGACCCCCCTCGGCCTGTACGGCGTCCGGGCCCGGATGCTGGAGGCCGGGGTGGACGCCCCGGCGATCGGCGACCTCGCGGACAAGGGGGCCGACGCGCTCCTCGGCGGCATCGCGTACTACCCCGAGGCTGCGGCGCGCGGCGAGATCGAGCTGTGGCTCACCCGACGCGGCGCGGACGGCGCCGCGGCCGAACTCCTGGCTGCGGCTCGCGGAACGGACCGGCAGGCGCCGCTGCGGCGGCTCAACTGCCAGCAGGCGCTCGCCCTGGTCGGCGCGGAGGCGGAGCCCGCGGTGCGCGCGGTGCTGGACGACGCCGAGCTGGGCGGTCTCGCCCGGGTCTGGCTCGCGGAGCTGGGCGCGGCGGACGTACCCGTGCCGCCCGAGTCGATGATCTTCTGGCTCGCCATCGACACGATCGCGGCCCAGCTGGAGGCCGGGGGCGACCTGGACGAGCTCCAGGGCCTGGTCGAGGGCCTGGCAGGTCAGCACAGCGGCTTCTTCAGTGAGGCGTGGCGGGTGGAGCACCCGGCGACGGCGGACGTCCTCGAAGCGATGGGGCGGCTGCACAGTGACAAGAAGAAGGCCAAGGAGGCCCGCAAGGCGGCGTTCAAGGCCCGGTCGCGCGCCTGAGGCACCCGACAGGGCGTGCCGACGGCCGGCTGCGGAAGGCCGGATGCGGGGAAGGCCGGCTTCGGACAGCCGAGGACTGACAGTCGTGTACGGGCAGTCGTGAACCGGCAGTCGTGTACGGGCAGTCGTGAACCGGCGGTCGTGTACGGGCAGTCGTGAACCGGCAGTCGTGAACCGGCAGTCGTGAACCGGCAGTTGTGTAGAGGCAGTCGTGAACTGACGGCCGTGTACGGGCAGCTGTACGCGGCCGGCTGCAACTGCCCGTCCACATCCGGCCGTCTGTATCCGCGTACGGCATCGCATCCGGCCGGCGGGGCCGTATCCGGCCAACTGCACCGGAAGGATGCCCCTCGACGTCGACCGCGGTTCACCTGGCGTTCGGGCAGGGGCGCGACTGTGGGCGCGCCAACAACCCGCTCAGTTGCTCCAGGAGTACGTGATGCCCTTCACGCGCAGGGAATTCACCAAACAGTCCGCCCTCACCGGTGCCGGCATCGCCCTGACCGGTACCGTCGCGGCGCTGGCCACCGCGCCCGGCGCCCTGGCCGCACAGGACGCGAAGCCCGGCAACAGCGACAACGAGCACGGGAACGGCCACGGAAACCACGGCGAGCCGGGCTACGGGCCGCTGATCGCCGACCCCGAGGGCCTCCTCGCGCTGCCCGCCGGCTTCGAGTACGAGGTCATCACCCACTGCGGTGTCACCAAGCTGGAGACCGGCGAGTACACCCCCTCCAACCACGACGGCACGGCCACCTTCGAGGGCCCCCGCGGCGTCACCCTGCTCGTCAACAACCACGAGCTGAGCGGCACCCGCGCAGGCTGGGAGCACCCGGTACCGCTCGCCGAGGGCCTCGTCTACGACCCCGTCGCGGCCGGCGGCTGCACCGTTGTGGAGACCCGCCGCGACGGTCGTACCGCCGAGTGGGTCGGCATCGCCGGTACGTCCACCAACTGCGCCGGTGGCGCCACCCCGTGGGGCACGTGGCTCACCTGCGAGGAGACCGAGGACAAGGCCGGCAAGAACGGCCTGCTCAAGGACCACGGTTACGTCTTCGAGGTCGACCCGTACGACAAGCGCGCCAACCGCGACCCGCGCCCGATCAAGGCCTTCGGCCGCTTCGCGCACGAGGCCGTCGTCATCGACCCCAAGCAGGGCCACGCCTACCTGACCGAGGACGCCGCGGGCCCCAACGGGCTGCTCTACCGCTGGGTTCCGCCGCACGGCTTCCGGCACGGCCGCGGCAAGCTGCGCACGCTCGCCGACGACGCCGGTGTCCTCCAGGCCACCAAGTGCTTCGACAGCAACGGCAAGTTCGTCGACGACCTGTCCCGCGCCACCAAGATCGGCACGGTGTACGGCGTGGACTGGGTCGACGTACCCGACCGTGACGCGAAGACCGTCTCGGTGCGCAAGCAGTTCGCGGACAGCGAGGTCACCCGCGCACGCAAGCTCGAAGGCATGTGGTGGGGCGACGGCGGCGCGTACCTCGTCTCCTCGTTCGCCCGCGCGGAGAGCCCCGTCCAGCACGACGGCCAGGTGTGGTTCTACGACCCGAAGCGCCGCACGCTGACGCTGAAGGTGCTCCTCGGCGTGAACGCCGACCCGTCGAAGGACGGTGCCTTCGACGGCCCGGACAACATCACCGTCTCGCCGTACGGCGGTCTGGTCATCGCCGAGGACGGCAACGGCATCCAGCACCTGTTCGGGGCGACCGAGAGCGGCCGCACCTACCCGATCGCGCGCAACGAGCTGAACATCGGCAGCGAACAGGAGCCGGAGTACAGCGAGTTCACCGGTGTCACGTTCTCGCCCGACGGCAGGACGCTGTACGCCAACATCCAGACGCCGGGCATCATGCTCGCCATCACCGGCCCGTGGAAGCGTCAGCCGAACCGCCCCTGACGGCCGGTGACGCGACGGGTGTAATTCCCTCGCGCTCCTTGGGGTTCCCCCCTAGAGTCCTGTCTGTGTCCAGGTGCGCAGGCAGGACCTACTTCCAAGGAGGATGTCGCGGGTTCGAGTCCCGCCGCCCGTATACGTACAGGCGTAGCTCAGCGGCAGAGCGCCTTCGTCGGTTCCGCCGACCCTGATCTCTGGACATCACAAATTCATCAGCAATGACTGCACGCACCTCCCGGTGCGCAGGCTGCGGCTACTTCTTGAAACGAAAAACGCCGCCGCCGACTCTGATCTCGGGAGGCACAGACATCGGGGGGGGGTGCCCGGTGCGCAGGTGACGGATACTTCTCGGATCCGACAGTTGCGGGTTCAAGTCCTGCCCGGCCACGGCCGGTAGCTCAAAGCGGTAGAGCATCAGGCAAGCCCGTCGCCGACTCCCGACCTCGGGCACCCCTTTTCCGCTGTGCCTTCTCCCAATGAATTCGGGGGAATTCACATGACACGCTTCAATATCCGCACCATCAAGCCCCGCGTCACCTCGCCCGTGAAATCGACCGGGCACACCGCACCCACCCACCAGGGCGGCCGAGGACATCTCCGGGACAACCGCTCCGAGCTCTTTCTGCTCGCCGTCGCCAATTTCGTTTCGCAGCAGACCTTTTACGAGGACGGCGAGCAGCGCGACGACCGCTTCGCGGAACTGGTGCGGGTACTCGCCGTCGGCGACCCCGAGTGGACCGCCGGCCTGCTCCACTGGCTGCGCCGCGACGGCCAGATGCGTACCGCCTCGATCGTCGGCGCCGCCGAGTACGTGAAGGCGCGGCTCGACGCGGGGGCCGACGACGGACCTTCCAACCGCCAGGTCGTCGACTCCGTCCTGCTGCGTGCCGACGAGCCCGGTGAGCTCCTCGGATACTGGACCTCGCGCTACGGACGTGCCGTGCCCAAGCCCGTCAAGCGCGGCATCGCCGATGCCGTACGCCGCCTCTACAACGGCACGTCGCTGCTGAAGTACGACACCGCGTCCAAGGGCTACCGCTTCGGCGACATCCTGAACCTGGTGCACGCCTCGCCCGACCCTCACAAGCCGTGGCAGGGCGAGCTGTTCCAGTACGCCCTCGACCGGCGCCACCACCCGGAGACGGCCGTGGTGCCGGTCTCCGACCGTACTCTCACCGCTCACCGCGCGCTGATGGAACTGCCGGTGGGGGAGCGCCGGGCCGTGATCGAGGGCGCGGACGGGGCGGAGCGGCTGGCGGCAGCGGGCATGACCTGGGAGGCCTTGGCGGGCTGGCTGCACGGGCCGATGGACGCCGCGGCCTGGGAAGCGGTGATTCCGTCGATGGGCGCGATGGCGCTCGTCCGCAATCTGCGCAACTTCGACGAGGCGGGCGTCTCGGACGAGGTCGCCGCGCAGGTCGCGGCGAAGATCTGCGACCCGGACGTGGTCGCCGCGTCGCGGCAGTTCCCGTTCCGGTACCTCGCCGCCTACCAGCACGCGCCCTCGCTGCGCTGGGCCCACCCGCTGGAGAAGGCGCTCGGCCACTCCCTGAGCAATGTGCCCGCGCTGCCGGGACGGACGCTGATCCTGGTGGACCGCTCGGGCTCGATGTGGTCGCCGCTGTCGGACCGCTCACAGCTCAACCGGGCAGACGCCGCCGCGATCTTCGGCACGGCGCTGGCGCTGCGGGCCGCCGAGGCCGATCTGGTGCAGTTCGGTACGAACAGCGCACCGGTGAGGTATCGCCGACGCGAGTCCGTGCTGAAGGTCCTGGAGCGCTTCGGTGACCTCGGCGGCACCAACACCGCCGGGGCGGTGCGCCGCCACTACAAGAGGCACGACCGGGTACTGATCGTCACCGACGAGCAGGCGTCGTTCTCGTACGCCGCGGACGCGACCGCGGCCGTGCCGTCCAAAGTGCCCGTCTACACCTGGAACCTGGCCGGATACCAGGTCGGGCACGCCCCGTCGGGAGGCGGGAACCGCCACACCTTCGGGGGGCTTTCGGACGCGGCGTTCCGCATGGTGCCGCTGCTGGAAGCGGGCCGGGACGTGGACTGGCCCTGGAATCGCTGATTACGAATCCGGCATCAGTGGGCCCCCAGGAGCGGACGGGCATGGCGCCGGGCGTTCCCAGGGCGCATACTCAAGGTAATGAAACAGTCAGCCGGATCCCGGCGCTACCTGCCTTCCAGTCCCTTCAACCGCCCGGCCCAGGCGGCCCCACCGGTCGAATTGTTCGATGTGGGCGACAGGGTGTCGCACGACCAGTTCGGACTCGGCCGCGTCCTCGCTGTCGAGGGCGACAACGACGCAGTACTCATCGACTTCTCGGGGCGCCAGGGGAGGATCCTGAGCCCGTACTCCAAGCTGACCAAGCTCTGAGAGAACCGGCGAGCACGCGCAGCGTCCGCGGTCCCGTCACGCTCTCCGGCTTCAGGGGCACCTGGCACTCGCAGGTGCCCCTGAAGTCGTACCGGAGGCTCTCGCCGCAAAGCCCTTGCGGCGTTACAGCGCCTGGGCGGCGGGTTTCACCATGCCGCGGACGGTGCGTGACTTCACGAAGTCGCCCATGGCCGTCATCTCCCACTCGCCGGAGAACTGCTTGATCAGCTTGGCCATCATCACGCCGGTCTGCGGCTCGGCGCCGGTCAGGTCGAAGCGGACCAGCTCCTCGTCGGTGGTGGCGTCGACCAGCCGGCAGTAGGCCTTGGCGACCTCGGTGAACTTCTGGCCGGTGAACGAGTTGACCGTGAAGACCAGGCCGGTCGCCTCCGCCGGGATCCTGCCCAGGTCGACGACGATCACCTCGTCGTCCCCCGCGCCCTCGCCCGTGAGGTTGTCGCCGGAGTGCTTGATCGCGCCGTTCAGGATGGAGAGCTTGCCGAAATAGCAGCTGTCCAGGTGGTTCCGGTTGGGGCCGTAGGCGATCACCGAGGCGTCGAGGTCGATGTCCTTGCCGCGGAACGCGGGCTCCCAGCCGAGGCCCATCTTGACCTGGGAGAGCAGCGGCCGGCCGGCCTTGACCAGGGAGACCGTCTGGTTCTTCTGGAGGCTGACCCGGCCCTTGTCGAGGTTGATCTTGCCGGAGGCGACGGGCGCGGGCGCAGGCGCGGCGGCGGGCGGGGCGGCGGGGGCCGCGGGCACGGCGATCCGCAGGTCCACGGGCGGGGCGGCGGGCATCGGGGGCACGACGGGCGCGGGCGCGGCGGCGGGCTCCTCCTCGACCGAGACACCGAAGTCCGTGGCGATTCCGGCCAGTCCGTTCGCATAGCCCTGGCCGACGGCGCGGGCCTTCCAGGCGCCGTTGCGGAGGTAGACCTCGATGACCACGAGCGCCGTCTCGGCGTCCAGCCGGGGCGGCGTGAACGTGGCGAGCACGCTGCTGTCGTCGGCGTTGCGCACGGTCGCGGTGGGTTCGATGCCCTGGAAGGTCTGGCCCGCCGCGTCCGGGCTCGCCGTGACGACGATCTTCTCGATGCCGGGCGGGACCGCGGTGGTGTCCACCACGATCGCGTCCGGCGCGGTGCCGCCGCCGGAGCGGTATGTCACGCCGGGGCCGGTGGGCTGGTTGTAGAAGATGAAGTCGTCGTCGGAGCGCACTTTTCCGTCGGCGGTGAGCAGCAGGCCCGAAACGTCGAGCCGCACCGGGGCGGAGACGTCCACTGCCACGCGGGCGGCGGAGAGAGGGATGTTCGAGCCGGGGGTCATAGCGGTCATGCCCGGGGTAACGAACGACCCGGCTTTGCCGTTCCCTTACCTTCGCGGGCCTTCGGCCGTACGGGGCAGGAGTCCCTCCGTCAGCGATTGCGGGGGTGGTTGCGGGCCGTGCGCTCGTTGCCGTGCCTGTACGCCCCGGTCCATCGGGCCATCACGAGTTGCGCGTCGCCGGACGCCACCTCGGCCAGGAACTTCTCCGCCCGGCCGCCGCGCAGCGTGCCCGCGGGGCGGCCGGGCGGGTGATGGTGACGCTCGCGTCGCCGTGCTGCTCGTAGAGGAATCCGGAAGGTCTCGGCACGGCTCCGCATCCTGCCGTCCGCCGGGGCGCGCTGTCGCGCGGATTTCCGCGTACCCGGACCGCGGGTTCAGCGCGGCCAGATCGGCGGGTTGGTGCAGAAGTGGCCGCCGAGGTGGGCGTGGTCGGGGTTGTCCGGGTCCAGCTCGCCCTGTTCGGCGAGGAGTTCGGCCGCGTACGGCTCCGAGTCGTCCCTGGGCTCGTAGCCGAGTGAGCGTGCCGTCGTCAGGTCCCACCACAACCGGGTGTTGTCGGACGAGCCGTGGACGACGGTGTGCCGCACGTCCTCGGCGGTGAGCGCGGCGTGGAAGAGCCGGGCGCCGTCCTCGGGGCTCATCCAGACCGAGAGCATCCGTACGGATGTCGGCTCCGGGAAGCAGGAGCCGATGCGTACGGAGACGGTCTCCATGCCGTGCCGGTCCCAGTACAGCTGGGCGAGGTCCTCGCCGAAGGACTTGGACAGCCCATAGAAGGTGTCGGGGCGGCGCGGGGCGTCGATCGGGATCAGCGGATCGCCGGGGAGCGGGCGGGGGGTGTATCCGATGACGTGGTTGGAGGAGGCGAACACGATGCGCCGGACGCCCTCTGCGCGCGCGGCCTCGTAGAGGTTGTACGTCCCCTGGATGTTCGCCCGAAGAATTTTGTCGAAAGAGGCTTCCAGGGAGATGCCCGCGAGGTGGATGATCGCGTCTACGCCCCGCACGGCCTCGCGCAGCGCTTCCTCGTCGCCGAGGTCGGCCGTGATCGCGTCCGGCTCGCCCTCGACCGGGGCGACGTCGAAGAGGCGGAGCTCGTAGCCGTACGCGGGCAGAAGTCCGCGCATCAGGGTGCCGAGCCCGCCGGCGGCGCCGGTGAGCAGGACGGTGCGGGGAGCGGACATGCGCGGATCTCCTCGGTACATAGGTGCACGCGCGCGACGTGCGCGCGCGGCACGGGCCCTGCGGCACCTGCGGCGCGTACACACGGGGCGTCAAATCCATGGATGGCATTCATATGCATGGACACGCTAAGAAGTCCGGGCGTATGGCGTCAAGAGCGTGGGCGCGCGGTCGGCGGAGTGGGCGGCTCCTGCTTCCGGTGACTGTCCGGCGTCGGCCCGGTCTCGTACCGGGTCTCTCGTATCCGGTGTCGTGGTCCGGCATCTGTCCGGCGTCTGCGCGGCGTCTGTTCGGCGTCGAAATCTCCGCTGCCGGGCTCGGGTGGGTTGCGCGTTCCTGTCTTGACCTGCGCCGGGCGGCTGCTTTAGCGTGAGCTCGTTCATGAATATGGACACCGATCAGAATTGTGCACGCCTGAATCTGCTCAGGGAGCGCCCGTGACCTCAGCCCCTCTTGCCGCCCGACTCAACCGTGTCGCCGGGCCGCTCTTCTTCCCCGTCACCGCGTACGGACCGGACGGCGCCGTGGACCTCGACACCTTCCGGGCGCATGTGCGGACCGGCATCGACGCCGGTGCGGCGGCCGTCTTCGCCTGCTGCGGCACCGGCGAGTTCCACGCCCTGACACCGGAGGAATTCCGCCTCGTCGTCGCCGCGGCCGTCGAGGAGACCGCCGGAGAGGTGCCTGTCGTCGCGGGCGCCGGGTACGGCACGGCGCTCGCGATCCAGTACGCGAGGCTCGCGGAGGAGGCGGGCGCGGACGGGCTCCTGGCCATGCCCCCGTATCTCGTCGTCGCCGACCAGGCCGGGCTGCTGAGCCACTACACGGCGCTTGCCGCGGCCACCGGCCTGGAGACGATCGTCTACCAGCGGGACAACGCCGTCTTCACCCCGGAGACCGTCATCGCGCTGGCCGGGACGCCCGGCGTCATCGGTCTCAAGGACGGTTACGGCGACCTCGACCTGATGCAGCGCATCGTCAGCGCCGTCCGCACCGAACGGCCCGGCCAGGACTTCCTGTACTTCAACGGGCTGCCCACCGCCGAACTCACCGGCCTCGCCTACCGGGGCATCGGCGTCACGCTCTACTCCTCCGCCGTCTTCGCCTTCGCGCCCGACATCGCGCTCGCCTTCTACCGGGCGCTGGACTCCGGCGACACCGACCTGGCCGACGCGCTCCTCGACCACTTCTACCGGCCGCTCGTCGAACTGCGCGCCAAGGGCCGTGGCTACGCCGTCTCACTCGTCAAGGCGGCGGTCCGGCTGGGCGGTCTGGACGTGGGCGAGGTCCGCACCCCGCTCACCGAGCCTCCCGCCGCCCACATCGAGGAGCTCGCCGGGATCATCGCGCGAGGCCGCGCGTTGCTGGAGAAGTACGGGCAGGAGCGGCACGGATGAAGACCTCCGCCTTCCTCTATCCGTGGGACGTCGTGGGCGACCCGGACGCGGCCGACCGCGTCGCGGACCTGGGCGTCCAGCAGGTGACGCTCGCCGCCGCCTACCACTCCACCCGGGCGCTGACCCCGCGCCACCCGAGCCGGCGCATCGTCACCGCCGAGCACGCCGCGGTGCTCTACCCACCGGACGCCGCCCGGTGGGCCGGGCGCGAACTGCGTCCGTACGAGCAGTCCTGGGTGGCCTCGGACGATCCGTACGCCGAGGCCGCACAGGCACTCACCGAGGCCGGCCTGGAGGTGCACACCTGGGTGGTCCTCGCGCACAACTCCCGGCTGGGCGCCGAGCATCCGGACATCTCCGTCATCAACGCCTACGGGGACCGCTACCCGTGGGCGCCCTGCATCGCCCAGCCCGCGGTCCGCGCCTACCTGGTGGACCTGGCGGCGGAGGCGGCGGTCCGGGACGGTGCGCGCGGCACCGAGCTGGAGTCCTGCGGCTGGTACGGATTCGCGCATCTGCACGCCCACGACAAGATCGCGGGCGTCGGCCTCGGGGACGCGGCGCAGTATCTGATGTCGCTCTGCTTCTGCCCGGCCTGCCGGACCGGGTACGCCGAACACGACCTGGACGTCGATGAGGTGGCCACGGCCGTACGGCGGGGCCTGGAACCGGCCTGGTCCGGTTCCGGCTCCCCGGAGGCCGGGTGGGCGGGCATCGAGAAGCTCCTCGGCCCCGGCCTCGCCGCCGCCACCCTCCAGTGGCGGGGCCGAGTCGCCCGCGCGCTCCAGGAAGCCGCGGTCGCCGCGGTGCGGGCGGCGGCGGAGCCGGGCTTCCAGGTGCTGCTGCACGCCGACCCCGCCCCGTACCGCTGTGGTGCCAACGTCGGTGCGGACCCTGAGCGCATTCTGTCCGTGGCGGACGGTGCGGTACTGCCGTGCACCGGCGGCGACACGGCGCGCGAGGCCGTGCTCGGCCCGTTCGCCGGGCGGGACGGCGTGCTCGCGGCCAACTTCACCGTGGTCACCGGCATGGGCGGCAGCCCCGCCACGCTGGAGCGGGACGCCGCGCACGCGGCATCGCTCGGCGCGAACCAACTGCGCCTGTACCACGCCGGGCTGGCCTCCGGCCCGGACCTCGATGCCGTCGCCGGGGCGCTGTCACGCCTCGGTCGATGAAGGAAGCGGGCCGGTGGGGGCGTCCGTCGGCCTCCCCCGCCGGCCCGTGACGAGCAGAGCCGCGGTCAGCAGCGCCGCCGCACCGACCAGCGGCAGCAGTACCCGGATGTCCACCAGTGCGATCAGCCCGGCGCCGAGCGCCAGCGCCACCGCGTTCGGCACCATCATCAGCGTGTTCGCCGTCGCGGCGGTGCGGCCCAGCAGGGCGTCCGGGGTCTCCCGCTGCACCGCCGTCATCGCGGCGATCAGCACACACGGCAGCCCGACCCCGATGGCCGCGCTCCCCGCCAGCGCCACCGCGTCGTACGGCAGTGCCCGTGTCCCCACCGCCACCGCGAACAGCGCGATCCCGGCCGCCGTGAACACCCGCTCCGGCAGCCGCCGCAGCAACGGACCGGCCAGCAGCCCCACGGCGACGGACCCGGCTCCCTGCACCGCGTACAGCACGCCCGCGTACGTGGGGGAGTGCCCGAGACCGTCGTCGACGAAGGCGTAGACCGCCGCCCCGTTGAGTCCCGCGCACAGCATCGTCACCGACCCCGCCAGCACGAGCGGCCGTAGCACCGGAGACCGCCACATCTGGCGTGCGCCCGCGGCGAGTCCGCCCCGGCCGACCGGAGTGGTCGCGACCGGCTGGCGCACCGGCAGCAGCGCGTAGACCCCGGCCGCCAGTGCGAACGACACCGCGTCCAGCAGCGCCACCGCGCCGCCTCCGAACCGGCCGTACAGTGCCGCGCCGGTCAGCGGCGCCAGCAGCTTCATGCCCTCGTTCGCCGTCATCCGCAGCCCGTTGAAATCACCCAGCAGCCGCGTGTCGACGGCCCCGGCGACCAGCGCCGACTCGGCCGCGTCCATCAGCACGGCACTTGTTCCGTACAGGACGAGCACGGTGAAGAGGATCCAGATCCGCCCCGCCGGGTCGACCGCGACCAGCGTGGCCAGCAGCCCCGCCATGACGAGGTTCGACGCAACAAGGAGCGGCTTCCTGGGCAGGCGGTCGGCGATCGCCCCGAGCGCGGGCCCGACCAGCACCGGCAGCCACATCGCGAAGACGGCGAGTGCCGCCAGACTGTCCGAGCCCGTGAGCGACTTGACCCAGACCCCGGCCGCGAGCCACATCGCGGACGTCCCGAAACCGGAGACGACGACCGCCGCCAGGAACAGCCCCGCCGTACGGTCCCGCAGCACCCGCATCGTCGCCGAGCCCGACATCGCACCCACCACAACCCTTCCGACCCGCACGTTCGTCACGGGTTCAGGCTGGTGGCTGAGGACGCCCGGCGGCATCGGGCGGATTCCCTACATCGCACCCGGCCGCGACCGCCGTCCGCGCACCGGGTGTACGACACATGCCCGATGCCCGCGAAGGGACGGCGGACGGCGACGCTCCGCAGTGCGGCCGTCGCGAGCGGGAGGCCGCCGCGCACCGCGAGATCCTGCGGCTCGCACTCGCCGACGACGCGGCCCGCGCCCTGCACGAGCACATCGCGTCGTTCGTCAGCCGCGCGTTCCCCGAAACGGCGGAGACCGAGGGGGACCCGGCATGAACCACCAGCACACCGACGAAAGGCCTGACCGCATGGATCTCCTCCCGCTGAAGACGGCCCTCGCCGATGTCGTGGCGATCCGGGTGACGCCGTTCGCCCGGACGGGACCGTCGACCTGGCCGCCCACCGCGCACTGCTGCGACGGCTCCTCGACGGATGTGTACGGTGTCCGGCGCCCGGACCGTCGCCCCCTCACCCCTTGAGCGCCGCCTTCATCATCTTCTGGGCGATCGGCGCTGCCAGACCGTTGCCGCTGACCTCCGCGCGGGCCGCGCCCGAGTCCTCGACGACCACCGCAACCGCGACTTCCTTGCCGCTGGACCTGTCCTTCGCGTACGAGGTGAACCAGGCGTACGGGGACTTGCTGTTGCCCACGCCGTTCTGCGCGGTACCCGTCTTGCCGCCCACCTCGGCCCCGGCGATCCTGGCGTTGGTGCCGGTGCCCTCTTCGACGACGGTCACCATCGCGCTGCGCAGCTGCTCGGCGGTGGACTGCGAGACGACCCGCTTCGTGTCCCCGTCCGCGAAGTCCTGCAACGTGTTGCCCTTGGAGTCCGTCACCCGGGACACCATGTGGGGTGCGGCCAGCTCGCCGCCGTTGGCGAGGGCGGCCGAGACCATGGCGATCTGCAGCGGCGTCGCGGTGACCTCGAACTGGCCGATGCCCGACAGCGCCGTCTGCGCCTTGTCCATGCTGGACGGGTAGACGCTCTCGGAGGCCCGCACCGGCATGTCCAGCTTCGTGGTGTTGAAGCCGAACTTCTCCGCCATCGCTCTGACCTTGTCCTGGCCGAGGTCGACCGCGACCTTCCCGAAGACGTTGTTGCAGGAGTACTGGAGCGCGGTGCGCAGCGTGGCGTTCTCGCAGGGCGCCGAGGCGCTCTCGTTCTCCAGGTTCTTGCTGCTGCCGGGCAGCGGGTACGGATTGGGGCTGTCCGTGCGCTCGTCGACGGAGCTGTACAGCCCGTCCTCCAGCGCCGCGGCCGCCACCACCAGCTTGAACGTCGAACCGGGTGCCAGCGGCTGCCGCAGCGCGCGGTTGACCAGCGGCTTGTCCGGGTCGTCGAGCAGCTTCTTCCAGGCGTCGCCGTCCGTCGTCCCGCTGATCTTCGAGGGGTCGTACGAAGGGGTGGAGACCACGCCCAGCACCTGTCCGGTCTTCGGGTCGATCGCGACCGCCGCGCCCTTGTCGGTGCCGAGCGCCTCGTACGCCGCCTTCTGCACAGCCGGATCGATCGTCGTCAGGACGTCGCCGGGGGCCGCCTGCTTGCCCGTCACCGCGTCCATCGGGCTCTTCAGCCGGTCATCGGTGCCGTCCAGCACATGGCTGTAGATCCCTTCGAGCTGCGTGGCACCGTACGCCTGCGAGCTGTAGCCGGTGACGGCCGAGTAGAGATCGCCCTGCTTGTAGGTGCGCTTGTACGCGAGGTCGCTGCCCACCGTCCCCTTCGAGCCGGTGACCGGGTTCCCGGCCACGATGATGTCGCCCAGCGGCTGCGCGTACTGCGCGATGGTCTTCCGCCGGTTGTGGTCGTTGTCTGCGAGCGCCTGTGCCTGGTACGCCTGCACCCAGGTCGCCCGCACCAGCAGGGCGAGGACCAGCAGCAGACAGAAGACCGAGGCGTGCCTGATCGTTTTGTTCATCCCAGGGGAGGGACGAGCGGGGCACCGCGCGGCGTTCCCGGTTGTGCCGCTTCTCACCGATTCCTCATGATCGGCCGGGGCGACCGGGGGCGATGCCCCGGGTCACCCCGGCAGTTCAC
>NZ_JBHVFF010000118.1:0-23938 GCF_042801895.1 Streptomyces sp. NPDC057543
GGGCGCGCCCCGGGAGCCTCTCCCGTATCCGCTTCAGCCGCCGGTCCGTCTGCGGACGGACTCCGCGCTCTCCCCGTCCCCGCTGCCCGGTGTGCGCTGTTCGGACACGCGCAGGACCGGGAAGCTGCCGGTGTTCGTCGGCGCGTGCTCGGGCAGCCACAGCACGGCGATCGCCCCGCCCGCGCCCTTCGCCGCCCCCTCCGGCCCCGCGTTGCGGAAGGTCAGCCGGGCCCCGAGGACCCTCGCCTGGCCGGCCGCGATCGTCAGCCCGAGACCGTGGCCGTGCCCGGCCCGGTCGCTGCTTCCGGTACGGAACCGGCTCGGCCCCTCACGCAGCAGCGCCGCCGGGAACCCGGCACCGTGATCGCGGATCCGCACCACCCGGCCCTCGACCGTGACCTCCACCGGCGTGGCGCCGTGCTTCGCGGCGTTGCCCAGCAGATTGCCGAGGATCCGCTCCAGCCGACGCGGATCGGTGCTGACCCAGGACTCGTGGACGACCCGCACCCGCACATCCGGGTCCAGCAGCGCGATCCGCCGGCTGACGAACTCGCCCAGCGCGATCTCCTGCAACTCGGCCCGCTCCGACGCACTGTCCAGCCGGGCCACCTCCAGCACATCCTCGACCAGCGTGCGCATCGCCTGCGCCCGGTCCCGTACGAGCTCCGTGGGACGGCCCGGCGGCAGCAGCTCGGCCGCCGTCAGCAGACCCGTCACCGGCGTACGCAGCTCGTGCGCGATGTCCGCGGTGACCCGGCGCTCCGCCTCGATCCGTTCGTTCAGCGCGTCCGTCAGCGCGTCCACCGCCCGGGCCAGCTCATCGGTCTCGTCCTGGACGACACCACCGACGGCCTCCCGGACCCGTACATCCGTGTTACCCTCCGCGACCAGACCCGCCGCGGCCGCCGCCTTGCGCAGCCGCCGCGACAGCTGCCCGCCGATCAGCACGCCCAGCGCGCAGCCGCCGAACACCACGGAGACCGAGCCGATGATCAGCGCCCGGTCCAGGTCACGCATGATCGTGGCGCTGCGATCGGCGAAATGCGTGTGCAGCGAGAGGACGTTGCCGTTGCCGACCGGCACGGCCGCCCACACATCGGGCACCCCGTTCTTGAGTTCCTCGACATGCGTGGCGCGCCGGTTCCTGCTGGTCTCCGCGCGCAGGCTGCGTGGCATCGTCGGGTCGTTGAGCTTGGCGCCGAACCGGGGGTCGGCCTTCTGCGTCTTCTTGGCCTCGTACAGCAGTTGCGCGTATGTCAGCCGCTCCAGCTGGACCTCGCGCGCGTTCTCCAGCATCGAGACCCGCGCGGCGTTGTGGACGACGAAGCTGAGCGCGACCGCGGTCAGCGCGCCGACCGCCGCGATGGCGATGCTGATCTTCCAGCGGACCCCCGTCCGCAGGGCGAGCCGCTTCATGGCCGGAGTTTGTAGCCGAAGCCGCGGACCGTGTCGATCCGGTCCTGGCCGATCTTGGTGCGCAGCCGCTGCACATGGACATCCACGACCCGGGTGTCACCGCCCCATCCGTAGTCCCAGACCCGCTCCAGGAGTTTGTCGCGGGAGAGTACCGTGCCGGGCGCGGCGGAGAACTCCAGCAGCAGCCGCATCTCGGTCGGGGTCAGCGCCACGTGCTCGCCGGCCCGGTGGACCTCCATGCCCTCGGTGTCGATCTCCAGGTCGCCGAAGACCAGCACCCCGCCGACAGGCTGCTGGTCCGGCTCCCCGTTGCCCGGCTGCCCGCCGCCCGACGCATGGCCGAAGCGGCGCAGCACGGCACGGATCCGGGCGACCAGGACCGCCCCGTCGAAGGGCTTGGTGACGTAGTCGTCGGCGCCGGCCTCCAGGCCGAGCACCACATCGATCGAGTCGGCCCGGGCCGACAGCATGATCACGGGGACGGTCGACTCGTCGCGGATGCGACGGCAGAGGCTGACGCCGTCGAGGCCCGGCACCATCACGTCGAGCAGCGCGATGTCGGGACGGTCGGCCCGGAACGCCTCCAGGCCCGACAGTCCGTCGGGCATCGCGGTGACGGCGAAGCCGTCGCGCTCCAGCGCCAGCTGGGTGGCCTCTCGGATGACGTCGTCGTCCTCGACGAACAGGACGTGGGTCTCGGCCATCGGACTGCTCTCAGTTCTTCGCCGGTTCAGCGGATTCCGGAAGTCCGGCCTCTCCGTCACCGACGGCTCGGTTGAAGTCGTTGTGCACCCGGTCGTGCTCGCTGAACCGGTTGTTCGCCCAGCGGTAGGTGATCACTTCCTCGCCGGAGGGGTACGCGACGGAGTCCTTCTTCCCGTACACCTGGGCCGTGACCACCAGATCACCGCGGTCGATGGTGCCGTACACCGCGGGCTGCTCGATGGCGAACACGTTCTCGTACGAGCCGTTGCCCCGTGGGCGGTACACGTACGTGCCGACGCCCACCGAGTCGCCGCAGGTCATCACGTTGACCACGACGTCGGCCGAGGAGCTGCCGGTCAGGGTGCCGTACGAGGTGTCCACCGGGTACTCGGAACCGCTGCACGCCTTCAGGTCCGTCCTGACCCGCTCGCCGACCTTGGGGTCCGCCTTGAGCAGCGCCACCGGATCGACCCGGGGCGTGGGCTTCGCCGTGGACGGCGGATGGGCGCTCGGCGTGATCCGGGCGACCGGCTGGGTGCCCGCCGGGCCCTCGTCCCGCGTGCCCGTGCCGCCGGTGGAGCAGCCGACGGCGAACAGCCCGAAGGCGGCGAGCCCGACCAGGGTCGTGGCGCCCGCCGCCCAGCCGGTCAGGAACCGGCCACGTGCGACGGTGGCCACGGGGCCACCGTCGTCTCTTCCGCCGCAACGGTCGTCGTCGCCGCTGCCGCTGTCACCGCTGGCTGTCAGGCCGCGCACCGCTCCCGCCCCCGTTCGTCCATCCGCCCACCCGCCTGCTCCCGTATCCGTGCCGTTGCCCGCGCACGTACCGGAGCACCGGCGACCGGAGCGCGGCCGACCGCGGCACGTCCCTGCTCCTCCCGGAGCCGGGCCTCCGTGCTCGCCGCCTCGCGGCTCTCCAGCTCCTGGCGCAACCGCGCCAGCGCGCGGTGCAGCGTGCTCTTCACCGTACCGGTCGACATGCCGAGGGCCGCCGCCGTCTCCTCCGTACTCATCTGCTCCCAGTGTCGCAGCACGACGACGCTGCGCTGCTTGGGAGCCAGTACGCCCAGCACGTCCATCAGCAGGGCGCGGTTCGCGCGCTGCTCGGTGCCGTCCTCGACGCTCGCGTCGGGCAGCTGCTCGGTGGGGACCTCGTCCAGCTTGCGGGCCCGCCACCATTCGGTCCGGGTGTTGATCATGACGCGGCGCAGATAGGCGTCGGCGAGGGACTTGTCGGCGATGCCGTCCCAGCGGCCGTACGTACGGACCAGCGCGGTCTGCAGCAGGTCCTGTGCGTCCACCGGGTCGGGGACCAGCCGGCGCGCACTGCGCAGCAGTGCGTCCTGCCGGGTGCGTACGTACTCCTCGAATTCGAGCACCTCGCCCTGCGCCATTCCAACCGCCTCCGTCCCCGTAGAACCCCGTACACCGCCGCCGGCCATCGATCCGGTCGGGCTGACGTCGCTGACGCTACGGAGCTGTTGTCACGGGGCTGTGCGGAGCAGCCATACGCCGACGCACGGCTGTCCATCGGTTGTGTAACAGCGAGGGGAGGGGAGCTCCGGCTCAGCTCATCGGCAGCCGGTACTGGCCGCCGGGCAGTGGTTCGACGAGACCGTCCGCGACCAGTCCGTCCAGTGCGCGGGCGCGTTGCACCGGCTCGTCCCACACCGCGTCCAGGGCCGACTGCGGCACCGGTGCCACGGCCTCCCGCAGTACGGCGAGCAGCCGCCCGCGCACCTGCCGGTCCGTACCGGCGTAGGACTGGCCCCGCCGCGCGGGCCCCTGGTGGGCGGGCTTGCCGGCCAGCCGCCAGGCGCACTGCCCGGCGATCGGGCACCGCGTGCAGTCCTCGTTCTTGGCGGTGCAGACGAGGGCGCCGAGCTCCATCGTCGCGGCGGCCCAGCGAGCGGCCCGTTCGTCCTCCTCGGGGAGCAGCGCGCGGGCGAGCTTGCGTTCGGCGGCGGTGGTCGCGTTCGGCGGGTACTGGATACCGGTCGCGGCCCGGGCGAACACCCGGCGGACGTTCGTGTCCAGTACGGCGTGCCGCTGCCCGTACGCGAACGAGGCCACGGCCGCCGCGGTGTACTCGCCGATCCCGGGCAGGGCGAGCAACTGACCGTGCTCGCTCGGTACGTCGCCGCCGTGCCGTTCAGTTATTGCCTGCGCGGCCCCGTGCAGGCGGAGCGCGCGGCGCGGGTAGCCGAGCCGGCCCCAGGCGCGGACCGCCTCACCGGGCGGCTCGGAGGCCAGGTCGGCCGGGCGCGGCCAGCGGGCCATCCACTGTTCGTACACCGGAAGGACCCGGCTGACGGGGGTCTGCTGCAGCATGAACTCGCTCACCATCACACCCCAGGCGCCCGCTTCGGGACGGCGCCAGGGCAGATCGCGGGCGTGCTGTTCGAACCACCCGATGACGGGAGTGTGGAGGGAGGCGGGGGGCGTCTGTGTCGCAGTCATGGCAGTCATCGCACCCACGATCCTGGCACGGAAGGGCAGACGAAGGCTCGGCGCACGGTGGTGTCGCTCCTCCTGAGGGCCCTTGGGGTGATAATCCCACCCGTCTGTCCCCCCGGAATCCGGCAACCGGCCCAAGGGGTCTCCCCCCGGGGCCGTCGGTGCCGTCAGCGCCGCCGCCGGGACCCTCCGTGCCGCCGCCGGGACCGGCCCGCCGTAGCCGTACCCCGCCCCTGCCCCGGCGCCGTGCCCGGCCCCGACACCAGGGCCGCCACCGGCGCCCCGCTGTCCCGTACCGTCCGGGCGAGCGACCGGGCCGGGCGGTACAACGCTGCGACCACCGCGGCCGAGACCGCCGCACCCAGCAGCAGCCCGACCGCCACGTCATGCGGATAGTGCACCCCGACGAAGACCCGGGAGAAGGCCATCAGCAGGGCCAGCGGCACGGTGAGCCAGGCCAGCCGGGGCCGGGCGATCGCCAGGGCGACGGCTGCCGCGCCGGCGATCGCGGAGTGGTTGCTGGGGAACGACCAGTCCCCCGTCGGCGGACACGGCACCAGCGAGGCCGCCGCCCCGACGACCGACCGGCACGGCCGATCCTCGTTCACCATCGACTTGAGTACCTCGCTGACCACATAGCCGAAGGCCGTCGCGAGGGGCGCGAGCACGGCCAGGGCCAGGGCGCGCTCGTCCGCCCGGCGGGCCCGCCACCACCCGGTGATGAACAGGACGCCGAAGACCAGGAGTCCGAGCTCCGTCCATATTTCGGCCAGGTGTTGTACCCATGACGGCATGTCATGAGCGAAGTCGGTGATGTCCCGGTAGAGCGGGGCAGTAACTGAACTATCCATGTGACAGAGGGTAGTCAACGAAATCGAGTGGTCACCTTCGGCGATCCCGGCGGACCGAATCGGCGGAAGTACTGGGCTGGAACGGGCCGTCCCGGGATGATGATCCGCAAAACTTCGGGGCCGGGTGGCGGGTGGGGGCGGGAGTCGGCGCCGATCTCTCGTACAGTTTGCGCCGTGGGATCTTTGCGTAATCCGATCGGGCCGCTTCCCTCCACCATTTACTGGCGACGGAGGGCGGTAGCGGCGGCGCTGGTCGCGCTGCTCGCGGCGCTGATCGTATGGGCCGTCACCTTCGGCGGCGGCAAGAAGACCACGGACGATTCCCGGTCCGGTGGATCGGGTCCCGTTCACGCGATCACCCCCGGCCCCATCCCCTCGGGCCCGGCGATCAGCCAACAGCCGGGCGGGCGGGACGAGTCGGGCGACACGGGCGGCGGCGACGGAGGCAGCAGCGGTACGGGCACGGGCGCCGCCGGCGGCGCGGGCGGCGGCGGTACGGACACCGGCAGTGGATCGGGCACCGGAGCCGGTGGCGCGGGCGGTGGCGTCGAGACGACCGGTCAGCAGGTCCCGGCGAACTCCCCGCTCCCCAATTGCACCGCAAAGACACTCCAGTTGAGCCTGAGCACCGAACTCAGCTACGGCCCCGGCCAGAAACCGAAGTTCCGCCTGGTCGCCAGGAACACCTCGTCCACCGACTGCAAGGCCGACTTCGGGCCGAAGAGCGCGGTGCTCACCATCACCGAGGCCGGTGGCGACGACAGCCAGGTGTGGTCCTCCAAGGACTGCCCGCGCAACGCGGGCAGCCTGCTGCTGAAGGTCCCGGCGGGCGCGACCGTCGTCCACACCGTGGAGTGGGACCGCAAGAAGAGCGTCCCGCAGTGCGCCACGCCGCCGTCGGGAGCCGCGGGGCCGGGTACGTATCTGGTCGAGGCGAAGGCGCCGGGCGAGCCGGTGCAGCGCGCCTCCTTCGTCCTCGCGAAGGACTGAGAAGGACCGAGAAGGACCGGGGGGCGGGGGCCCCGGAAAACGCTGCGGGGCCCGGTTTCCCGGGCCCCGCACTGCGTCTCGTGCCGCTTACCACTGCACGTGCTGCTATACGTACCGTTCGAGGATCGACGACTCGGCCAGCCGCGACAGCCCCTCGCGCACGCTCCGCGCCCGCGCCTCGCCGACCCCGTCGACCGTCTGGAGGTCGTCCACACTGGCGGCGAGGAGCTTCTGCAGGCCGCCGAAATGCTCCACCAACCGGTCGATGATCGCCCCGGGCAGCCGCGGCACCTTCGCCAGCAGCCGGAAGCCGCGCGGCGAGACCGCCGAATCCAGCGTCTCCGGTGAGCCGCTGTACCCCAGCGCCCTTGCCACGACCGGGAGTTCGAGCAGTTCGGTGTGGGAGAGCGCGTCGAGCTCGGTCAGCGCCTCGGCGACCGTACGGGACCGCTTCGCGGTCGGCTCCGGCACGTAGTCGCGCACGACCAGTTCGCGCTCCGGCTCGACGCCCGCGATCAACTCGTCGAGCTGGAGCGAGAGAAGCCGGCCGTCGGTGCCCAACTCCACCACGTACTCCGCGATCTCGGTCGCGATCCGGCGGACCATCTCCAGACGTTGCGCGACGGCGGTCACATCCCGGACCGTCACCAGGTCCTCGATCTCCAGCGCCGAGAGCGTGCCCGCGACCTCGTCGAGCCGGAGCTTGTACCGCTCCAGGGTGGCGAGTGCCTGATTGGCGCGGGAGAGGATCGCGGCGGACTCCTCCAGGACCCGGCGCTCCCCGTCCACGTACAGCGCGATCAGACGCATCGACTGCGAGACGGAGACGACCGGGAAGTTGCACTGCTTGGAGACCCGGTCCGCCGTGCGGTGGCGGGTGCCGGTCTCCTCGGTGGGGATGGAGGCGTCCGGGACCAACTGCACACCGGCCCGCAAGATCTTGGTCATGTCCTTGTCGAGAATCAGTGCCCCGTCGAGCTTGGCCAGCTCACGCAGGCGCGTCGCGGTGAACTCCACGTCCAGCACGAATCCGCCGGTGCACATCGACTCGACGGTCTTGTCCATGCCGAGCACGATCAGCCCGCCGGTGTTGCCGCGGAGAATGCGCTCCAGGCCGTCCCGCAGCGCCATTCCGGGCGCGACGGCGCTCAATGAGGCGCGCATCAGCGCCTCGTTACCGGTGCCTTGGCCGGACTTTCCGGGCGATGCTGCCCGGTCGCTGGCTGCCACTGCACTCCTCCGGTCACAGGTTTGCGGTGCCCTTACGTCACTCATACCGTTCGTACGGACGGGCGAGACCAGGGCAAAGTCTACCGGCGTGCGCTCTCCTCCCGTGGGGCCTGTGCGCGAGACCGGCGCGGGAGCACGCTCAGAGCGTCGCCCATGTTGGCGACTTCTGTGACCTTCATACCGGCCGGGACCTTTCCCGGGTCGGTCGGAACCAGCGCGTGCGTGAAGCCCAGACGGTGCGCCTCGGCCAGCCTGCGCTGGACCCCCGTAACCCGTCTGACCTCGCCCGCGAGGCCCACTTCGCCGATCGCCACCAGGTTCTTGGGAAGGGGTGTGTCACTGGCGGCGCTGGCCAGCGCCAGCGCGACCGCGAGGTCCGCGGCGGGCTCGGAGAGCTTCACTCCGCCGACCGTCGCGCTGTAGATGTCCCGCTTGCCGAGCGAGCTGATCCGGCCGCGCTGTTCCAGAACGGCCAGCATCATCGATACCCGGGACGTCTCCAGCCCCGAGGTGGTGCGCCGGGGCGAAGGGATCTGGGAATCGACCGTCAGCGCCTGCACCTCGGCGACGAGCGGCCGCTTGCCCTCCAGGGTGACGGTCAGGCAGGTGCCGGGCACCGGCTCGTCGCGCCGGGTGAGGAACAGTCCGGACGGGTCGGCGAGGCCGGTGATGCCCTCGTCGTGCAGCTCGAAACAGCCGACCTCGTCGGTCGCGCCGTACCTGTTCTTGACGCCGCGTACGAGCCGCAGGCGGGCATGGCGGTCGCCTTCGAAGGACAGCACCACATCGACGAGGTGCTCCAGCAGCCGCGGCCCGGCGATCGCCCCGTCCTTGGTGACATGGCCGACCAGGAGCGTCGACATGCCGCGCTCCTTGGAGGCCCGGATGAGGGCACCGGCGACCTCCCGGACCTGTGCCATGCCGCCGGGGGCCCCGTCGATCTCGGGCGAGGCGACGGTCTGTACGGAGTCGAGGATGAGGAGCGACGGCTTGACGGCGTCCAGATGACCGAGGACCGCGGACAGGTCCGTCTCGGCGGCGAGATACAGGTGGTCGTTGATCGCCCGGATCCGGTCGGCGCGCAGGCGCACCTGGCTCGCGGACTCCTCGGCGGTGACGTAGAGGGTGCGGTGGTCGTCGCTCGCCGCCTTGGCGGCGACATCCAGCAGCAGCGTCGACTTCCCGACGCCCGGTTCGCCCGCGAGCAGCACGACGGCGCCCGGGACGAGCCCGCCGCCCAGCACCCGGTCCAGCTCGCCGACGCCGGTGGACCGGGCAGTGGCCTGCCGGCTGTCGACCTGGCCGATGGGGAGCGCGGCGGTGCTGACCCGGCCGGCCGCGGTGGTCCGCACGGCGGGGGCGCCGCCGAACTCCTCGACCGTCCCCCACGCCTGGCATTCGGGGCAGCGGCCGAGCCACTTGGCGGTCGTCCAGCCGCATTCGGTGCAGCGGTAGGACGGCCGGTCCTTCGCGGATTTCGTACGGGCAGCCATGGCGCAACCGTATAGGTGTGGTCGGACAACGCCGCCGGGCACGGTCCGTGGGCGGCGCCCGACGCGGCAGCGGCGGGTCGCTTACCTCGGTTTCAGGAATTTCGGCTCCCTGAATCCGGGATTCCTGTCCCCTTTCGAGCGACACGTTCACCCGTAAGGAGTAAATGTGCTGAAGGGGTGCTAAAGGCATGATCTGTGCTGCCTACGGTCGCCAGGTGACGAGCAGCAGACTGGAGCCCCCCACACACACCACCGGCGCACACCGGGCGCGGCGCCGTGCGCCCCACTCCTCGACGCGCCCTTCGCCGCGGCGGCCTCCCGCACGTTACGAGCCGCATCTCGACGGCCTGTTCACCTACTGCCTCTCCGTGCTCTGCGACCACGATGCCGCCACCGAGGCGCTCGGCGGCGTGCTGGCGATCGCGGAACGGCAGGACGGCCGGTGCCCGGCGGGTGAGGAGGAACGTAAATCCTGGCTGTACGCGCTGGCCCGATGGATGTGTCTGCGCAAGCTCGCCGAACAGAAGCAGGGCCGTCGGGCGCACCGCCACAAGGCCGGGAAACCCTCGGGAAGACCGCAGCCCGAGCCGGAGACGAGGCGGGAGGCGAACCGGGCGGTCGACGGGCCCCCGGGCAAGCAGCCGAGCGGAACGACCGCCCAGGGGGCGCGCACGGGACGGCGTACGCCCTCCACCGCCGCCGCGAAGGCCGCTGCCGCTCCCTTCCCGCCCGGCGGCGACCCGGCGGGCCACGCCCTCGCCCCGCAGCCCGAAGCCGCCGCCGAGGCGCACCGCCGCGAACTCGCCCAGCTGGCCTGGCCGGAGGCCGCGGGCACCACCCCCGAACAGCGCGAAGCGCTCGAACTCGCCGTGCGCCACCGCCTCGCCCCGCGCGCCGTCGCCTCCGTCCTGGGCCTCGAACCGGAAACCGCCCGGGAGCTCCTGGCCACCGCGGCCTGCGAGGTGGAACGCACCCGTGCCGCCCTCGCCGTCGTCGAGACAGGCAACTGCCCCACCATCGCCCGCCTCACCGGCGACCACCGCGTCCTGCTCTCGGCCACCCTGCGTCGCGAACTCGTCCGTCATGTCGACGACTGCCCCCGCTGCCGCCGGGCCGCCGAGCGGGCCGGCGCCGAGGGGCCCTGGCCGGGCGGGGCCGTCACCCCGGCCGCCGCGCTGCCGGTCGTCGAGGCGCCGCGGCCGTCCGCGTACGTCGCGATGGTGCACGCCCAACGGAACCGGTCCGGCGGCCCGCGCTTCGACCGGGCGGGCTTCCCCATGGACCCGAAGGACCACGCCGCGCGCCGGGACCGGCTGCGGGCCAGGGTCGTGACGACGACGGTGGTGGCGACGGTCGTCGCGGCCCCGGTGATCGCGCTGTGGACCGCCTATCGCGGCGCGCCGCAGACCGGCGAGGGCCACGAGGGCTCCTCGGTCACCGCGACCGAGGCGGACGCCCGCCAGTACCTCGACGGCACCCCGGACGGCCACTACGAGAACGCGGGCAACGCCCGCCCCCGGCCCGGCGGCCCGTTCGAGGACGGCCGCGGGGCGGACGTCTCGGCCGAGGTGATCAGCTCGGGTCCGGCGCGGGGCGGCATCGGCGGTCTCACCGTCGAGGCCCGCTCGTCCGGCGGCACGACACTGATCCGGCTGACCGCCTCGGGCGGCGCCCCGGTCGCATGGTCGGCCCGCGCGGACGCGTCCTGGCTGCGCCTCAGCAGCTCCTCGGGGACGCTCGCCGCGGGCGAGAGAGTCACGATCCGCGTCCACGTGGACCACCTGCGGGAACCCGCCGGTCCCTGGAGCGCGCGCATCGCCCTCGCCCCGTCGGGTTCGGTCGTGGCGATCCGGGGAGGGGGACACGACGCGACGACACCGTCCCCCGGCGGCCCGGGACATTCGGGGAAGCCCGCCCCGTCCGGCTCCTCGGGCCCGTCCGTACCGTCGGGTCCGCCGCCGTCCTCGCCGGACCCCACACACTCCACCGACCCGACCCCCGACCCGACGGACACCCCGGACCCCACACCGTCACCGACCGATCCGACACCGTCCCCGGACCCGTCCGGACCGTCGAGCCCCACCGACCCGGGGACGGGCACGGGCACCACGACCCCGGCCGGCTGAAACACACCGGGCCGCGGGAAGGCGCCTCGGCGGGCCTCTCCGTCCGGCGCGGTCCGCCGCCGTCACACCCCGGCGGTCACGCCGGATCCGCCGGGTGCGGTGCCATCGGCAGCAGCGACGACAGACGCTCCTCGCACAGCTCGACCAGCCGGTCGTAGCCCTCCTTGCCCATCAGCTCGATGAGCTCCGGCCGGTACGAGACGTACACCGGCTCCCCGGCCCCGTGCGCGGACGTCGCCGACGTGCACCACCAGTGCAGATCGTGACCGCCCGGACCCCAGCCCCTGCGGTCGTACTCGCCGATCGAGACCTGGAGCACGCGCGTGTCGTCGGGCCGGTCGATCCAGTCGTACGTACGCCGGATCGGCAGCTGCCAGCAGACGTCCGGCTTGGTCTCCAGGGGCTCCTTGCCCTCCCGCAGCGCCAGGATGTGCAGCGAACAGCCCGCGCCCGCCGCGAACCCGGGACGGTTCTGGAAGATGCACGAACCCTTCCAGCGCCGCGTCTGACGTTCCCCGTCGTCGTCGACCTCGACCCAGCCCGTCTCCGTACCGACGTCGTGGAACTGCCACAGCTCGGGGGTCAGCCGCTCGACGTGGCCCGCCACCCGCTTCTCGTCGTCCTCGTCCGAGAAGTGCGCGCCGAGCGTGCAGCACCCGTCGTCCGCGCGGCCCGCCTGGATGCCCTGGCAGCCGCTGCCGAAGATGCAGGTCCACCTGGAGGTCAGCCAGGTCAGGTCGCAGCGGAAGATCTGCTCGTCGTCCGCGGGGTCGGGGAACTCGACCCAGGCGCGGGCGAAGTCGATACCTGTTTCGTCTTCGGACCGGTTCGGTCCGTTCGCTTCCTGTTGCTGCATCTCCTGCTTCGTTCTCTGTTTCTTCGTGTTTTTGCCCGGCTTCGCCTTTTTCGTCTTTGGCACGCGCCAAGAGTAAGTCCGCCGTCCCGGTAGCGTTCCGGGTATGAGACTCGGAGTCCTCGACGTGGGTTCGAACACGGTGCATCTGCTGGTGGTGGACGCGCACCCCGGTGCCCGTCCGCTGCCCGCGCACTCGCACAAGGCGCAGCTGCGTCTGGCCGAGCTCCTCGACGAGGACGGGGCGATCGGCCCCCACGGTGTGGACCGCCTCGTGGCAACGCTCACCGACGCGCTCCAGGCCGCCGAGGACAAGGGGTGCGAGGACGTGCTGCCCTTCGCCACGTCCGCGGTACGGGAGGCGAGCAACGCCGACCAGGTGCTGGCCCGGGTGCGGGACGAGACGGGCATCGACCTCGCCGTCCTCAGCGGCGCGGAGGAGGCCCGGCTCACCTTCCTCGCCGCCCGCCGCTGGTTCGGCTGGTCGGCCGGGCGGCTGCTGGTCCTGGACATCGGGGGCGGTTCGCTGGAGATCGCGTACGGCATGGACGAGGAGCCGGACGCCGCGGTCTCGCTGCCGCTCGGGGCCGGCCGGCTGACCGCCGGGTGGCTGCCGGGCGATCCGCCGGACCCGGCGGACGTGCGGGCGCTGCGTCGGCATGTACGGGCCCGGATTGCCCGGAGCGTCGGGGAGTTCACCCGCCTCGGGCGCCCGGACCACGTCGTCGGCACCTCCAAGACGTTCAGGCAGCTCGCCAGGATCGCGGGCGCCGCACGCTCCACCGAGGGCCTGTACGTGCAGCGCGCCCTCACCCGCAAGGCGCTGGAGGAGTGGGTGCCGAAGCTGGCGGCGATGACCGTCGAGCAGCGGGGCGCTCTGCCCGGGGTCTCCGAGGGCCGGGCCGCGCAGCTGCTGGCCGGGGCTCTGGTCGCCGAGGGGGCCATGGATCTGTTCGGGGTCGACGAGCTGGAGATCTGCCCCTGGGCGCTGCGCGAGGGCGTCATCCTGCGCCGCCTGGACCACCTGCCGTCGGGGCCCACGGAGCCGACGGAGCGGGCCGCGCTGCGCTGAAGCGCCGCGCACAGGGGGCCACGCCGCCCCCTGGAGGTGGCCAGGAGCCGGCCATGGCTCTTCTCACTTTCCGCCCGGGTCCCTCGGCGGGGCGTACCACTGCCCGTACGCTGTCCCAGTGGCAGAACCAGTGGTGCGCATCCCGGATGCGAAGGTCGCCCTGTCGACGGCTTCCGTCTACCCGGAGTCGACGTCGACGGCCTTCGAGATCGCCGCGCGTCTTGGTTACGACGGTGTCGAGATCATGGTGTGGACCGACCCCGTCAGCCAGGACGTCGAGGCCCTGCGACGGCTTTCGGACTACCACCAGGTGCCGATCCTCGCCGTCCACGCGCCGTGTCTGCTGGTCACCCAGCGCGTCTGGTCCACCGATCCGTGGGTGAAGCTCCAGCGGGCCCGTGCCGCCGCGGAGAAGCTCGGGGCGACGACCGTCGTCGTCCACCCGCCGTTCCGTTGGCAGCGCAACTACGCGCGCGACTTCGTCACCGGGATCTGGCGCATGGCGGACGAGACCGACGTGCGGTTCGCCGTCGAGAACATGTACCCATGGCGCTACCGGGACCGCGAGATGCTCGCGTACGCCCCCGACTGGGACGTCACCAACGACGACTACCGGCACTTCACCGTGGATCTCTCGCACACCGCGACGGCCCGCACCGACAGCATGGCGATGGTGGACCGGATGGGCGACCGGCTCGCCCACGTCCACCTCGCCGACGGCAAGGGCTCCAACAAGGACGAACACCTGGTGCCCGGCCGCGGCGACCAGCCCTGCGCCGAACTCCTGGAACACCTGGCCCGTACCGGCTTCGACGGCCATGTCGTCATCGAGGTCAACACCCGCCGCGCCATGTCCACCGCCGAACGCGAGGCCGACCTGGCGGAGGCGCTGGCCTTCACCCGGCTCCACCTGGCGTCGTCCTCGGCCGAGGCGCCGCGCCGGTGACCGGCGGCCACACCGAGGACGAGGGCCCCGCGCACCACGCTCCCAAACGCCGCGGCCGCCCCTCCCGCACGTCCGGGACCACCGGCCCCGACGCCCGCACCCGCATCCTGGAGGCGGCCCGCACCGAGTTCGCGGAGCGCGGCTACGACAAGACGTCGATCAGGGGCATCGCCAAGGCGGCAGGCGTCGACTCCGCACTCGTCCACCACTACTTCGGTACGAAGGACGAGGTCTTCGCGGCCGCCATCGAGCTCTCCTTCGAGCCGGCCCTGGTGATCCCGACCGTCCTCGGCGGCGGCACGGACGGCATGGGGGAGCGGCTGGCCCGCTACTTCATCTCCGTATGGGAGAACCCGGCGTCCAGGGCCCCCCTGCTGGCGATCATGCGGTCCGCGCTGACGCACGAGGCGGCGGCGAAGGTCCTCCGCGGCTTCGTCCTGCGCCGCCTCCTGGAACGCGTGGCGGAGACACTGGACGTACCGGACGCGACTTTCCGCGCGGAACTGGCCGCCTCGCACATGCTCGGGATCGCGATGCTGCGCTACGTCGTCCGGGCGGAACCGCTGGCCTCGGCGGACCCGGAGCAGATCATCGAGATGGTGGCGCCGACGCTGCAGCGCTACCTGACGGAATCGGCGTAACCCGGCGGCGGACCCTCCACACCGCACTCCCGGCCCGCACTCCCACCCCGCCCACACACCGAGCACCCCATCCCGCATGCCGGACACCGTGTCCAGATCTTGGAGTCGGAGGCGTAGGCTCGAAGACAGTCTTTTCATGTCGAAGGAGCGAGAGACGATGCCGCAGCTGAGGTCCCGCACTGTCACCCACGGCCGCAACATGGCGGGCGCCCGCGCCCTTATGCGGGCCTCGGGCGTAGCGAGCGAGGACATCGGCAAGCCGATCATCGCGGTCGCCAACTCCTTCACCGAGTTCGTCCCCGGCCACACCCACCTGGCCCCCGTCGGCCGGATCGTCTCCGACGCGATCAAGGCCGCGGGCGCCGTGCCGCGCGAGTTCAACACCATCGCCGTCGACGACGGCATCGCGATGGGCCACGGCGGGATGCTCTACAGCCTCCCCTCCCGCGACCTGATCGCCGACTCCGTCGAGTACATGGCCGAGGCGCACTGCGCGGACGCGCTGATCTGCATCTCCAACTGCGACAAGATCACCCCCGGCATGCTGATGGCCGCGATGCGCCTCAACATCCCGACCGTCTTCGTCTCCGGCGGCCCGATGGAGGCCGGCAAGGCCACCCTCGTCGACGGCACGGTCCGCAAGCTCGACCTGGTCAACGCGATCAGCGACGCGGTCAACGAGAACATCTCCGACGAGGACATCCTCCGCATCGAGGAGAACGCCTGCCCCACCTGCGGCAGCTGTTCCGGCATGTTCACCGCCAACTCGATGAACTGCCTGACCGAGGCGCTCGGCCTCTCCCTCCCCGGCAACGGCACGGTCCTCGCCACGCACACCGCCCGCAAGGCGCTGTACGAGGAGGCCGGCCGTACGGTCGTCGAGATCACCAGGCGCTACTACGAGCAGGACGACGAGACGGTCCTGCCCCGCTCCATCGGCACCCGCGCCGCGTTCGACAACGCCATGGCGCTCGACATCGCCATGGGCGGCTCGACCAACACGATCCTGCACCTGCTCGCCGCGGCGCAGGAGGCCGAGCTCTCCTACGACCTCGACGACATCGACGAGGTCTCGCGCCGCGTCCCCTGCCTGTCGAAGGTCGCGCCCAACGTGGCCCCCGGCGGCACGTACTACATGGAGGACGTCCACCGGGCCGGCGGCATCCCCGCCATCCTCGGTGAGCTCCACCGAGGCGGCCTGCTCAACGAGGACGTGCACTCGGTGCACTCCGCCACCCTCGCCGAGTGGCTGAAGAACTGGGACGTCCGCGGCGGCTCCCCCTCCCCGGACGCCGTCGAGCTGTGGCACGCCGCCCCCGGCTGCGTCCGTTCCGCGACCGCCTTCTCGCAGTCCGAGCGCTGGGAGACCCTCGACCTGGACGCGGCGGGCGGTTGCATCCGCGACGTGGAGCACGCGTACTCCAAGGACGGCGGCCTCGCGGTCCTCAAGGGGAACCTCGCCGTGGACGGCTGCGTCGTGAAGACGGCGGGCGTCGACGAGTCGATCTGGACCTTCGAGGGCCCGGCGGTCGTCTGCGAGTCGCAGGAGGACGCCGTCGACAAGATCCTCCGCAAGGAGATCAAGGAGGGCGACGTCGTCGTCATCCGTTACGAGGGCCCGCGCGGCGGCCCCGGCATGCAGGAGATGCTCTACCCCACGTCCTTCCTCAAGGGCCGCGGCCTCGGCAAGAGCTGCGCCCTGGTGACCGACGGCCGCTTCTCCGGCGGTACGTCGGGACTGTCCATCGGCCACGCCTCGCCGGAGGCCGCGTCGGGCGGCACGATCGCGCTCGTCGAGGACGGCGACCGGATCAGGATCGACATCCCGAACCGTTCGATCGAGCTCCTCGTCCCCGAGGCCGAGCTGACCACCCGCCGCGAGGCGCTGAACGGCGTCTACGCGCCGAAGAACCGCGACCGCAAGGTCAGCGCGGCGCTGCGCGCGTACGCGGCGATGGCGACGAGCGCGGACCGGGGCGCCGTGCGGGACGTGTCCAAGCTCGGCTGAACCGGACCCGATAACGAAGACGGACCCCGCTCTCACCAGTGAGCGGGGTCCTGTCCGTCCACGGCGAACACGGAACCGTCGGGCGCGGTCCCGAAAACGGCCCGGCCGGCGGCGACGGGGGCGGGCAGCGTCGAGGCGTACGTGAGTTTCCCGTCCCGGAGCCGGGGACCCGTCTGCCCCAGCAGCGTTCCGCGTTCCGTGTCCACGGCGAGCAGCCGCCCGTCCGCCGCCGAGAAGTACAGCCGGTGTCCGTCGGCGAGGACGGGCGCCGACGTCCGCCCGGCGGCGGTCTCCAGCTGCCAGAGAACGGCTTCGCCGCCGGCCGGACGTGTGTCGACGGCCACCAGGGTCCCGCCGTGCGCCAGCAGATAGGCGGTGTCCCCGCCCACCACGACCTCCGGTTCGTTCATCCGGAACGGCAGCGTCACCCGGGCGACGACGCGCCCCCGCTCCGGGTCGTAGCGGACGAGTGCGACGGTCTGGGTGTCCCCGTTCATGGACGTCAGGACGAGTGCGCCGTCAGAGGTCCCCACCGGGGTGAGCATGCCGTCCAGCCGCCGCTGCCAGGCCACGCGCCCGGCCCGCGCGTCGACGGCCGTGACCAGCGTGGTGGACCCATAGGCCGAGTGCTCGAACGCGTAGGCCAGCCCGGTGCTCTCGTCGTACAGCGCGTAGTCCGGGCGTTGGTGCCCGGTGAGCGGATGCCGCCAGAGCGACACACCGGTCGCGGAGTCGAGCGCCTCGGTCGTGCCGTCCTCGGCGACCAGCAGCAGCGCGTCACCCGCGTCGAAGGGGGTGCCCAGGTACGGGGAGAGATCCGCGTCCCAGAGCTGTTGGCCCTTGGCGGGGTCGTACGCCCGGAGCTTCCCGCCCGGCACCGCCGTGTGCACCAGATCGCCCGAGACCGACACGACACCGGCCGAGGGGGCGTTCGCGGCGGCACCATGGGACCACAGCACCCGGCCGTCCGCGGGGTCCAGCCGGGCGGCGCCGACACCGGCAGCGGCGCAGTACAACGCCATGGAACGGCCAGCAGCCTCCGTGCCGTTACCGTCCTTGCCGTCCTTGCCGTCCTTGCCGCCGCCATCGCCGCTGCTCGCCGCGGAGCAGACCGGCGTCGAGTTGCCCGAGGCCAGAAGCGGCGTATGCCACGGCGCGACCGCTTCCGCCGAACCCTTCGCCCCGCCTGACTCCCCGGTCCCACCGGAGCCACCCGATTCACCCGAGCCACCCGAGTTGCCCACCACACCGGCCACCCACACCCCACCGGCAGCCATGACGAGCAGCGCGGCACCGGCGGCCAGCCACCGTCGCTTGCCGCCGCGGTTCGCGGTCGCCATCCTGCCCCGCGCAGCCGCGCCCGCGCCCGCATGCGTGTCCACGTCCGCCCGCGCCACGATTCCAGGGCCCGCGCCCGCCGTGGCTCGGAGCTCGGCTTCGATGGCGCCCGGCCTGCGCTGCGACGGTATGAACGCCGCGGCGTCGTACGAAGGAGGACGCAGCGCCGCCATGATGTCGTCGGGAGTGGGCCGCTCCGCAGGGTCCTTCGCCAGGCACTGCCCTATCAGCGGCGCCAGCTCCGTGGGCACGGCCGTGAGGTCCGCCTCGTCGTGCACCACCTGGTAGGCCACGATGTAAGGGCTGTCGGAGTCGAAGGGCCCCCGGCCGGTCGCCGCGTGGACGAGCACGGCACCCAGGGCGAAGACATCCGCGGCGGGCCCGACCTCGCGCGGCCGCTGGAACTGCTCGGGCGCCATGTACGGCGGTGAGCCGATCAGCTTGCCCGTCTCGGTGCGCAGATCGCTGTCGTACGGCCGGGAGATCCCGAAGTCGATGACCTTGGGCCCGGAGTCGGTGAGCAGCACGTTGCTCGGCTTCAGGTCGCGGTGGATGACCCCGGCCCGATGGATGTCGCGCAACGCCTCGGCAAGTCCTGCCGTCAGCCTGCGGAGTTCGGCGGGAGCCATCGGCCCGTTCCGCTTCACCTGGTCGGAGAGCGTGGGGCCGGGCACGTACAGGGTGGCCATCCACGGCCGTGCGGCCTCGGGGTCGGCATCGACGACCGGCGCCGTGAAGGCCCCGCTGACCCGCCTCGCCGCCCCGACCTCCTGCCGGAAACGGGCCCTGAACTCGGGGTCCTGGGAGTAGTGCCGATGCACCACCTTGACGGCCAGCTGCAGCCCCGAGGCGGAGCGCGCCAGGTGCACGACACCCATGCCGCCCGCGCCGAGACATGCCTCGAGGCGGTACTGACCGGCGTATTCCGGATGCTCCGCTTCCGGATTGGCTCCGGTACCTCGCAGCGGCGGCATCGCCCACCCCCGTGTGTTCGTCCGCAAGCGCGACGCACGGAGCCTAGTCGATGGTGCGTGCGATTCGGGCGGGGCTTGTAGCCTGCGCGTCGTACATACCGTCTCTCAACGGGGGAGGGCCTCATGGCCTCGGAAGAGCACACCGACAGCACCGCCGAAGCGGCCGAGGGCGTGACCACGCTCGCCGGCACCGACGACGTCACCAGGTACCCCATCGCGCCCGGCTACCGCGTCAACGTCCGCAAGGGACCGGGCACCCAGTACGGCATCGTCAGGACGCTGCCGTACGGAGTGAAGGTTGCGGTCTACTGCCAGAAGCCGGGGGAGCGGGTCACCGGCCCGTACGGCACCTCGAACATCTGGGACAACATCGCCAACGGCCAGTTCGTGTCGGACGCCTACGTCCACACGGGCAGCGACGGCTACATCGCCCCGCGCTGCGACTGACCGGCACGGCGAGGGCCGCGACCGGGGGACCGCACCCGGGACCGCGGCCCGCCCGGGGATAATCGACCTCGTGAGCGAGAACAGCGAAGCCCCCGGTACCGGCGACAGGTCCGGCAGCGACACGCCCGGCTCCACCACTGCCGGCCCGCAGCCCGAGCCCCTGCTCTTCTTCGGTACGACCTGGGTCGACCACGACGGGGGGTACGGGCTGCGACGCGCCGGGGCCGCGGTCGGCTCCCTCGCTGCCGCGGCCGCCGCCTGCTTCGTACTCCGCTTCGCCTTCCAGGGACTGGAGATCGCCGACGTCGGTAACCTCGTCGGCATCCTGGTGGTCCTGATGTTCGCCATCTGCAGCGCCGTCGCCTTCCGCAAGACCTGGGAAGGATTCAGTCGCCGCCCGGCCGATCCGGCGCGCGAGGCGAGTCTGCGCGGTCTCAAGACGATCGGCTTCGTGGGCTCGCTGCTCGCGTACTTCCTCCGTACGTTCAAGGAGGCACCGGGCGAACAGCTGCGCCGCACGGAGTACGAGGCGGCACTCGCCCGCTACACGAAGCGCCGCTCGGCCCGCACCGGTAACCCGGCCGCCCGCAAGACCACCAAGGGCAAGCGCCCCAAGCGCAAGTAGCACCCCACGGGCACCGGAGGCCCCCGCAGGTCTCGGCACCGGCCCTCCGGGCGGGTCACGATGACCCCATGTCACCCTCCGATCCCACCCCGGCCCCAACCCGCGCCCTGTCCTTCGACCGTGCGGCCGCCCAGTACGCGGCGGCCCGCCCCGGCTACCCGCCCGCCCTCTTCGACACCGTCGAGGAACTGTCCGGCCGCCCCCTGCGCGGCGCCCGCACCATCGACGTCGGCGCGGGCACGGGCATCGCCACCCGGCTCCTCCACGAGCGGGGCGCCCGGGTCACCGCGGTCGAACCGGGCCCTGGCATGGCGGAAGAACTGCACCGGGCACTCCCGTACGTACCGGTCGTGCGCGGCGACGGAAACCGCCTCCCTCTCGCCACCGCATCGGCCGACCTGATCACGTACGCCCAGTCCTGGCACTGGACCGACCGGAGCCGCGCGACCTCCGAGGCCCTGCGCGTCCTTCGTCCCGGTGGCGCACTCGCCCTCTGGTGGAACGTCTCGGACCACTCCGCCCCCTGGATCGCCGAGCAGGACGCCCGGCTACGCCGCTTCTTCGGCGCCGGCGAGAGCGCCCACGGCTCGTCCGTGCCCCTCCGCGACCTGCCGTCCGGGTTCGACTTCGTACACCGCACGGTGCCCTGGACCCGACGGGTGTCCCTGGAAACCCACCTCGCCAACCTCGGCAGCCATTCCGCCTTCCTCGTCCTTGGTGAGGAACCCGCACGCCGGTTCCTCACCGAGGAGCACGACCGGCTGGCAGAGCTCTTCCCGGACGGCACGGTCGAGGAGAGTTACGTGGTCGACCTGCGCGTGGCGATCCGTCCGTAGCCGACCCCACCCCCTGCCACCCGCACCCCCATCACCAGCCCCCTTGACGGCGGGGCACGCCAGGAACAAAATTCATCGCATGATGAATTCTTCGGGCCCCGCCATCGAGGCCCGTGGCCTCACCGTCGTACGAGGCGACCACACCGTCCTCCGCGGCCTCGACTTCACCGTCGAACCCGGCAGAATCACCGGCCTCCTGGGCCCCTCCGGCTGTGGCAAATCCACCCTGATGCGTGCCGTCATGGGCACCCAGGCCAAGGTCACCGGCACCCTCGACGTGCTCGGCAGCTCCGCGGGCGACCCCGCGCTCCGTCCGCGCATCGGGTACGTGACCCAGGCCCCGTCCGTCTACACCGACCTGACGGTCCGGCAGAATCTCGACTACTTCGCGGCGATCCTCCAGCCGGGCCGCAGGCACCGCGACGCACGCCGGACCGCAGTCACCCGCGCGATCGCCGAGGTCGACCTGACCAGCCACGCCGATGCCCTCGCCGGCACCCTCTCCGGCGGCCAGCTCACCCGCGTCTCCCTCGCCGTGGCCCTGCTCGGCACCCCCGAACTCCTGGTCCTCGACGAACCGACCGTCGGCCTGGACCCGGTACTCCGCCGTGACCTGTGGAATCTCTTCCACACCCTCGCGGCCGAACGCGGCACCACACTCCTCGTCTCTTCCCACGTCATGGACGAGGCCGAGCGCTGCCACCGGCTGCTCCTCATGCGCGAGGGCGAGATCCTCGCCGACGACACCCCCGAGGCGCTGCGCACCGCCGCCCGCGCCGCCACCGTCGAAGAGGCGTTCCTCCACCTGGTCGACAAGGCCGCCATCCGTCAGGAGACCGTCCGATGAGCACGCACCCGAACCCCGGCTCCCACCCCCGCCCGGCCGCACCACCCCTGAGCCCGGCCCGCACCCTCGCCACCGCCGCCCGCGTCCTGCGCCAGCTGACCCACGACCCGCGCACCGTCGCACTGCTCCTCCTGATCCCGGTCGTGATGATCACGCTGCTCCGGTACGTGTTCGACGGCAGCCCCCGCACCTTCGACGCCATCGGCGCCTCGCTCCTCGGCATCTTCCCGCTGATCACGATGTTCCTGGTGACCTCGATCGCGACCCTGCGCGAACGCACCTCGGGCACCCTCGAACGCCTCCTCGCCATGCCGCTCGGCAAGGGTGACCTGATCGGCGGCTACGCCCTCGCCTTCGGCGCCGTCGCCATCGTCCAGTCCCTCCTGGCCACTGCACTCTCGGTCTGGGCACTCGGCCTGGACGTCACCGGCTCCCCGTGGCTGCTGCTCCTTGTCGCCCTGCTCGACGCGCTGCTCGGCACGGCGCTCGGCCTCTTCGTCTCCGCCTTCGCCGCATCCGAGTTCCAGGCCGTCCAGTTCATGCCGGCCGTGATCTTCCCGCAGCTCCTGCTCTGCGGGCTGTTCATCACGCGCGACCGGATGGCACCCGCACTCGAAGCGATCTCGAACGTCCTGCCCATGTCGTACGCGGTCGACGGCATGAACGAGGTCCTCCACCACACCGACGTCACCGGCGACTTCGTCCGCGACGTCCTGGTCGTCGCGGGCTGTGCGCTCCTCGTCCTCACCCTCGGCGCGGCCACGCTCCGCCGGCGTACCGCCTGACCGGCCCCGGTGCGAGGATGACGGACACGAGCACCGAGCACCGCGAGCACCGCCCGGAGGGTGAACCGCATGACCCAGACAGTTGCAGTCCTCGGCACCGGCAAGATCGGCGAGGCCCTGCTCAGCGGAATGATCCGGGCAGGCTGGCGCCCGGCGAACCTGCTGGTCACCACCCGCCGCTCCGAGCGCGCCGAGGAACTCCACAACCGCTACGGCGTCGACTCCGTCACCAACGCCGAGGCCGCCAAGCGCGCCGACATCCTCATCCTCGCGGTCAAGCCCCAGGACATGGGCCGGCTCCTCGACGAACTCGCCGAGCACGTATCCGCCGACCGCCTGGTGATCAGCGCCGCCGCGGGGATCACGACCGCCTTCATCGAGGACCGCCTCACCGCGAACACCCCGGTCGTACGCGTCATGCCGAACACCCCCGTCCTCGTCGACGAGGGCATGTCCGTCATCTCCGCGGGCAGCCACGCCACCACCGAACACCTCGCCGCCGCCGAGGCGATCTTCGGCGGCGTCGGCAAGACCCTGCGCGTGCCCGAGTCCCAGCAGGACGCGGCGACCGCCCTCTCCGGCTCGGGCCCCGCGTACTTCTACTTCCTCGTCGAGGCGATGACGGACGCGGGCATCCTGCTCGGCCTGCCCCGCGCCCAGGCTCACGAACTGATCGTCCAGGCCGCCATCGGCGCCGCCGTCATGCTCCGCGACAGCGGCGAACACCCGGTCAAGCTCCGCGAAGCCGTCACCAGCCCGGCCGGCACCACCATCAGCGCCATCCGCGAGCTGGAGAACCATGGCGTACGCGCCGCCCTCATCGCCGCCCTCGAAGCCGCCCGCGACCGCAGCCGCGAACTCGCCTCCGGCAACGGCTGACGGGCGGCAGGCCCACCCCCTGCACCTGCTGCGCACCCACCGCCCTACAACGACACGGCGGTGGCCTGCGCCCACGCGCCCGGCCCCGGGTTGACACGACACGCCCACATCCGTAATGTGCTCCGAGTTGTCCGACGTGAGCGCCGACCCCGGTCGGTCCCCGGACAGCCATTCCGCAGTAACCACATCAGTCAGCGACATCTGTCGCCCGACTTTCTGTGCGCATTTGCGAAATGAGGAATCCGCGTTCGAAGGAACAGGGCCTCGATTAGCGTCGAGGGCCAGGATTCGCTAAAGTCTCACTCGTCGGAACGGCTCAACGGTCGGGAAGACAAACCCCGCTGACTGGGAATCAGGCCCGAAAGGATCTGATAGAGTCGGACTCGCCGGAAAGGGAAACGCGAAAGCGAAGAACTGGA
>NZ_JBHVFF010000119.1:0-23913 GCF_042801895.1 Streptomyces sp. NPDC057543
GGTCCGGCCGCGGATCGCCGGCCGCAGCTGGTCAGGCCGGCGAACCGCCCTCGTCCCGCCCGCGCCGCACCGCGGCTCTGGCACTCGCGAGCTCATCACCGATGCGCTCCACCGCCTCGCGCACGTGCGCGTCCCCGCTGTCATCGGCGAGTTCGGCGCATTCGCGCAGCGCCGTCTCGGCGGCGGCCCAGTCGGCTCGCCCGACCGAAACCTCGGCCAGGTACGCGAGGGTGTAGGCCAGACTCCACGAGGGACCGAACGGCCGGACGAGATCAACCGCGGCGTGGGCTCCCGCGTGGGCGGCCTCGATGTCTCCGGCAAGCAGGTCCAGACGCGCCAGACTGCCCCGTTCGAACGCGATGACGGTCGGATCCCCGCCCCGCTCGGCCAGATCCAGCGACTTGGTGCGGAAGCTACGCGCCTCCTCGTGCTTCCCGGCCTCGAGCGCGAGGTTGCTGAGCATCGAGAGCACCGTCGTCAGCAGCCTCATGTCCCCGGCCTGCTCGGCGTGGTCCAACGACTCCAGCGCCGCCCGCCGCGCCTGGGTGTCCTGGCCGAGCATGGTCAGTGCCAGCGCCTGGTTGCCGGTGGCGCGGCCCAGCAGCAGCGGCACGAGGCTCCTGTCGTCGTCGCCGGCGGCACGGGCCGCCTGTTCGGCCTCCAGGGCCGCCGCCAGGGACTGCTCGTACCGCCCGAGGTGGAAGTCGGTGACGGACGAGGCCAGCCGGTCCAGAGCCAGGGCCGCGGCCGACACGCTGTCACCGGGCACGGGAGAGGAGTCGAGCAGGGCCCGGGCGTCCCTGGGCCGGCCCGCGGAGCACACCGCCTCCGCGAGAGCCGCCAGTGAGCGCGCCGCCGCATCGAACGCTCCCGCGCGAAACCGGCAGTCCAGCGCGCTGCGCAGCGCCTGCTCGGCCTCCGGGTAGCGTGCCATCCGCCGCAGGACCAGTCCGTGGCCGTGCCGGACGTCCGCCACCGTCGTGTCATCGGCGGCCGTGCCGAGACGCGCCACCAGCTCGGTGTAGTAGCCGTCCGCGCTGTCATTGGCGTACAGCGCCGAGGCACGGTCCGCCGCCCGGCGCAGCCAGGTCACGGCACGCGGGTCGTCCGCCTGGACGAAGTGGAAGGCGAGGGTGTCGACGGCGTCCGGGCGGTGCCGGAGCACCGCGTCGCCGTAGGCGCTGTGCATGACTCGGCGGCGGGCCGCGGTGAGCCTCTCGTAGCAGGCCAGCCGCACCAGCGGATGGCGGAAGGCGAAGCCCGGGGTGTTCCGGCCCGCCGAGGCGACCTCGCGCTCCTCGACCAGCCCCGCGGCCAGGACCCGATCGGCGGCGGCGGCGAACTCCGCCTCACCGAGCGGCGGATACAAGGCTGACCGGGCGACTTCCGCGGCCTCGCGCAGGGAAACGTCCCCGCCCGCCGCGGCGAGGACGTCGACGAGCGCCCGAGCCGCGTCGTCGAGGTGGTCCAGCCGGGCGTCCACGGCCGCGCGGACCGAGTCGGGGAAGCCGGCGGGCCCGGCTCCCACCCCAGCCGCGGAGGGCAGCCCGCTGTCGAGCAGCCTGGCCAGTTCCCCGGCGAACAACGGATTGCCCGCGGAGAGCCGGAAGATGTCGGCGACCTGGTCCGGCGCGGGCGCCGCGCCGCCGCACAGTCCGACCACGAGTCGTCCGCAGTCCCGTTCGCCCAGCCGCATCAGGTCCAGCCGCCGGGCCAGTCCCTGACGTACCGCAGCTTCGAGTACACGCCTGCGCGCCGGGTCCTGGGCGAGGTCCTCCTCCCGCGACGTCGCGACGAACCGCCATGCGCGCGTCCCGGTACGGCGGATCAGATGGTAGAGGAGCTGGAGCGAGCCGAGGTCGGCGGCGTGCAGGTCGTCCAGCACCACCAGGACTCCGGGGCGGGAGGCGCACGCCAGGCTCGCCAGCAGCCCGCCGACCGCGTGGAAGAGCCGCGCCCGCTCCTCCTCGGGGCCGAAGTCCGCGGTCGGCGCCGGCCCGAGCGCGGGCACCAGGCCGGCGAGGGCGGGGTACTCGGTGACGGCCGCCGCCTGCTGTTCGGCAGAGCGGTCGGCGAACCACGCATCGAGCGCCTCCGCCCACAGGCCGTACGGGGTCTGCCCCTCCGCTTCGTGACTTGCCCCCCACAGCACCAGTGCGCCCCGGCGGTGAGCGGTCAGCGCCGCCTCGGCGGCCAGCCTCGTCTTGCCGATGCCCGCCTCGCCCGAGACCAGGGTGAGGGGAGGTATCCCCGCCTCCTCGGCCGTGACCGCGCGCAGCACCTGTTCCCGGCCGAAGAGCGGTGTCCGCACCGCGAGCCGGATCGCCGCAGGAAGCGGCGGCCGCGCCGACGGCGTGGCCGCGGTGCGGCAGGACGCGGCCGACGCCCGTCGGCGCAGTTCCTCCAGACGGCCTCCGGGACGGACACCGAGCTCGGTCTCCAGCGCCTCGGTGGCGAGCCGGTACTGCCGCAGTGCTTGCTCGGGCCGGCGCAGGGCGAGCTGTGCGCGCATCAGGCTCTCGTGGGCGCGTTCGTCGGCAGGATGGGAGGACAGGGAACCCTCCAGCAGTGCGACGGCCTCCTCCGGACTTCCCTCGGAGAGATGGGTATCGGCGAGGGCGTGCAGTACCCGGTCGCGGAGCAGGGAGAGCGTCGTCCGCCGAGCCGTCAGCCATTCGGCGTAGGGATCCTCGGGCAGCAGGTCCTCCCGCAGGGCCTTCAGCGCCGCGTCGAGTCCCGCCACCCGCCGCCCGCCATCCGTGAACCCGTCGGTTCCGTCGAGCGCGGCGAGAGCGAGCGCCTCCGTCTCATCCACGTCCACCGTCACCAGCGTCCGCGACAGTGCCAGCAACTCGCCTTCCAGCAGCAGGTACGCGGACTCCTCGCGTGGCCGCAACTCCGGCTGCAGCGCGTGCCGCGCCGTGTGCAGGGCCACGCGCAGGCTGCTCATGGCAGCCTGGCGAGGGGCACCGGGGCGGCAGATCTCCCTCACCTGTTCGCGGTGCATACGATGGCCGGGCGCGACCGCCAGCAGCTTGACGAGGGTCTGGGCCCCCGGCCTGTGCCAACGCTCCAGTACGGGAAGTCCGTCACGTTCGGCCCGGAAGCCACCCAGCAGTCTGATCCGCAGGGGTGGAGCCTGGTTGGAGATCACCAGGGCACTGTAACGCCGGCCTGCGGAGCGGCTGTGCGCGCTGCCCCGTTCCCTCTGTCCTGACTGCCCCCTCGTCGGCGCAGCGGATCGCGCTGGTTGCAGTCAGCAACTGATCCTGCTCAATTCGACCTGGAACTCCGAGTCGTTCTCCGGTGACGCCGCTCCCACTGCCCGATTACGAGGCCGGGACGGCCACCTTCCCCTGCACGTCCTGTCGCGGGTCCTCGGACAGGGTGAGGTTACGGTCAGACGCCGGCCGGGGCCACGGGCGTCGGTGGGTTCGGTCGACGGCGGGGAACTGCATGTCACCGTGCACGAGAACACCCGTGACGTGGACCAATTGGATCTGGCCGATGTCATCTTCCGGAACGGGGCACCCGACGATCCGCGTTTCGGGTCCCCGTCGATCTGGACCGCCGAGGTGCTCCGGCGCTATCAGGGCTGTTCCCTTGCCGCCTATGTGACCGGACCAAAAGTCAGGGGCCGTCCACGGACGGCCCCTGACGCGTATCCCCCGCCCCTACGGCCTGCGCGCGACCGCCCCCTGATGCGACCGCGGTACGAACGTCCATGTACCGACGCCCGCCGCGTACGAGGCGGTCCCCCGGACGATCGCACGGACAACCGGGGAGCCGGCAGCCGCCGACAGCCCGCTGAGCGTCACCCCTTGACGCCGATTCCGCCGAAGGCGTCGACATCCGCGGACACGGTCGCGCTGTCGGCGTCGGGCCGCCACTCACTGAGCCGGACGAAGCCGGGCTCGAGAATCCGCAACCCGTCGAAGGCCTGACGCGTCACCGGCCCGCGGTGAGGGTGTCGAGGAGGGCCGCAGTGAACTCCTTGGGTTTGTCGATGTGGACGGCGTGGCCGGCGTCCGGGACGGCGGTTTCGCGGACGGGGCCGCCCGCGGCGGCGTAGTGATCGAGTGCGTGACGGGTCTGCGCGACCATGGGTTGCGCGGGGCAGTGCGCGGCGCCGGGCCAGCCGGGGACGGCGCCGAGTGCGCCGAGGTGGGCGAGGTCGAAGAGCGAGGTGTCGGAGACGATGAGGTCGTCGGTGCCGCGGATCCAGCCGATGGGCGGTTTGGGGTCGATCCGGTGCAGGTCGTCGATACGGAAGTGGGTTGGGGCCATGGCGTTGAGGACACCGCGGGGGCCGGGTGCGGTGCCGGGCCAGTTGTCGCTGGGGAGGGTGTCGCCGGGGTAGTGCTCTTCTCCCGTGCGGGTGGAGAGCATCGCGTCGACGAAGGCGTCCTCGAGTGCGGGGCGCAGCGGCGGTTTGACGTAGCTGGAGGCGAGGACGGCGCGGGGGGAGAGTGGTGAGTCCTCGCTGCGGTCGCCGTCTTTGAGGCGCTGGACGAATTCGGGATTGACGGTGCCTGCCCCGGAGCCGGCGCCGTCGGGGTGGTTGAGTCGGCCGTCCGGACCGTGGGTGCCGCCGAAGCCGTACGGGGAGACGGGGTTGACGAGGGTGAGGCTGCGGACGGCAGCGGGGTGATCGCGCAGGTGTTGGAGGGCGATGCCGCCGCCCATGCTCCAGCCGACGAGGTGGACGCGGTCGAGGGTGAGGGCGTCGCGGAGGGCGGTGAGGTCGTCGCTGTAGTCCCGGAGGCCGTGGGTGGCGTCGACGGGGAGCTGGTCGGTGTCGCCGAAGCCCCGGAGATCGACGGCGAGGGGGCGGTAGGGCTGGGGCAGGTCGAGCATGGCCTGCTGCCAGAAGGTGGCGGCGGATACGTTGCCGTGGACGAAGAGGACGGGTTCGCCGGTCCGGTCGGGCAGTTCGAGGAGGTTGAGGGTGAGCCGGGGGGTCGTGATGCGGCGAGCTTGGATGCCGGGCAGGAGTACGGGCGGTGTCATGGTCCGTCCTTGGGAGTGGCGGCGTCAGCCGAGCCAGGTGGCGATCTGGGCGCAGGCGGTGGAATGCCAGCCGAGTTGGAGGTGGTTGGCGGTGGAGATGAGGGAGGTTCCGGCAACGTTGGCGATGCCGGTCCGGTCGAGGGCGCTGTTGACGAATACCACGCCGTCGCTGGGGCCGCGGTTCTCGTTGTAGATACCGAGGACGCTGGGGGATCCGCCGGCGAGGAGGTAGGTGGCGACGGTTCCGGGGATGCCTGCCTTGTGGAGGGGGGCGATCAGGGAACCGGCGTCGATGGCGGTCTGGATGCCGCTGCCGGAGGTGTAGAAGCCCTGGCCGCCGTAGTAGGTCGTGTACCAGTCCTGTTGGGTCGTGTCGATGCCGTACGTGGCGTCCCAGCGGGCGAGCATCTGACGCTGTCCGGGGTAGACGTCGTAGCCGTCCGTGGGGGCGAAGGCGAATTCGGGGTGGGCGGTGTAGGTGCCGTAGCAGGTCATGTAGAGGTGGGGCGAGGGCGCGTTGACGCTGCCGCCGCACTGGGGCCAGATGCTGAAGTCGTGGGCCCAGCCGTGGGCGTAGGGGTAGTCGTAGCCGCCGTTGGGGCCGCCGAGGGTGAGGAGGCGGCGTACGTCTCCGGCATAGGGGCGTCCCCAGGTGGGGCGCACTGAAGAGACGTAGGCCCGGGTGGACATCTCCCCCTTGCTCCAGCCGACGAGGTCCACCTGGCTGACGCCGAGCCGGTCCTTGATGACGGCGATGGCGTCGCCGACCTGCTGGGCCTGCATCAGGTTGTCGCCCTGCTTGTGGGCGAAGTTGACGGCGAAGACGCGGTAGCCGCGGGAGGCGAGGTACTGCATAAGTCCGGTGCTGGGGCAGGACATGGCCCCGCAGCCGTAGCCACCGGCTTCGCCGGGGTTGGCCCAGGCGCGGTCGGCGTTGTCGTTGGCGCCGTGGACGAGGAGGACCGGGGTCTGGTGACTGCCGCTGTTCCAGCCGGGGGCGGAGTAGAGGAGGAAGCGGCCGGAATAGGGCTGCTTGACGCCGCCGAAGAAGGTGCGTCGCTGGCCGTCCTGGTCACCACGGCCGTCCGGAGGGTACTGCTCGGCATGGAAGCCGCTGGTGGTGTCGAGGTAGCGGTCGACGCGGTCCCAGCCATTCGCGACGGTGGTGTACGTGGCTTCGAGCGTGAGGTAGCCGGGTGGGGCGGCATGGGCCGGTGTGGTGGCTGCTCCGAGGCTCAGCAGTGTGAGGAGCAGGCCGAGCAGGGTGCTCGTTGCTCTGCGCATCGCGGCTCTCCGTCCGGGGGGGGTGGTCTCTGGTTCGAGTCCGCCACGGTAGGGCGGTGCGGGAGACCTTCCCATGGGGTGGGCAGCCATAGATGCGGGGCGGAGGGATGTGTCGTGTCGCCATGTGCCGGGGCTCGAAACCCGGGTTGCGAGACCCGAGTTCACGGCACCGACCTCGTGACCCCTCGCGAAGCAGCTCCCGCCTACGGCCGGCAGGCCGTCAGCACCGCCCTGGCCGCACTGTCGGTGGCCGGTCATCCGCGTCATGTACGGCGCCGGGTCGGCGAGCGGACGAAGTTCCGGATCAGACGCGCGTGACCAGGAAGTCCGAGTTCACGGAAAGCCTGTGGCTGCGTACATCGACGAGCCATCGGTCCTGGGCCGCCTGCGCGGACGGCACCGGGCGGTCCAAGTGGTCCAAGACCTGGGCGTACAGAGGGTGGACACGATTCTCCCGGGCCGCGACAAGAGCCGAGAGAAGCGGCCTGCTGTGCCGGGTCATGCGGTCTGTCTCGACCAAGACGGACACCTTGTCATCCGGGTGCAGACCGGGCAGACGGTCATCGAGCCGACTGCCGAGATCCATCCATGTGAGGGGTCGGGAAACGCGTGCTGCCATGCGCAATGCAGGTCTGATCAGGTCGGCACACGCCTGGATCTCGCGGAAGCTCGGCCGCGCGATGAGCAGATTCGCATGGGCCCGCCACGCGGCCATACGTGATGTGAGGTCGGAGGCCGGTGGGCTCCACATCGACGACGCACAGGCCCCGGCCTCGCGGAGCACCGACTGGAGCTGATCCAGGTGGAGGTGGTCGCCCACGAGATCGAGGTGGTCGAGGAGTCGCACCAACCGCCTGCCGGCCCGCTCGTCGTCCCGGGAAAGCAGCTGCGCCGGCGTGATGGCTGTGGGTTGCGGAGCGGCGAGGACCGGTGCCGCCGGCTCCACCGCTGGGCGCGGGGCCTCAACCCCCTCACCGAAGAGCGTGCGAGCGCGGTGCCCTCGGCTGGACGCCGAGAGTGATTCTCCGTCCTGGCTGCCGTCCCGGGCGGCCTCGGGAAGCAGGTCACTCGCAGGTCCTTTCCTGCCTGCGGATTTTGTGGATCCTGCCTGCTGTCTCTCGGGTATCAGCGGCTCGGTCGGTACAGGGGTGCCGGCCCGCCCGCGCGGGGCGGCGGAACTACGGGGTTCCTTGCCGCGCCGGACGAGGCCACCGGGGGTGAGAACGAGGCCCGGAGTCCGGATGCCGAACGAGGTCATGCGGCAGGCCGAAAGGGGAACCCATTCGACCGGGGTGTCGGGATACTGGGTTCCGATCTCCACGACGCGCGTGGCTCCGGACGGTCGGCATCGGATGCGAAGGGCGTGCCCCTGCCGGTCGACCTGCCAGTTGGCCAGCATGCTGTCCGGGCCGAAGAGCCACTCGATGCCTGCCCATTCGCTCCGGAGGCGGGAGTCGTCCGCCCCCCACAACGCCTTGGACTTGACGGCGAGCTGAACGCGGAGCAGCCGTGGCTGCCGGCCAAGGGTGTACAACACATCGACCCGCTCACGCAGGGCTTGGCCCTTCTGCTTGTAGCGGGGCTGGACACCTTTGAATTTCTGCTGCTTCAGCCAAGTGGCGAGTGCGCGCCCCATGTAGAGGTGATCCGCGCTGGCCTCGTTCGTCGCGCTTCGCCGGCAGTGTGCTGAGGCGATGTGGGCGAAGTGGCACTTCTTGTCGCGGTACTTGCGCGCGGCAAGCTTCTCGCCGCAGCCGCCGAGAAGCCTGCCGCAATAGAAGTCCTTCTGCGGGTGGAGGCGGATGAACCTGTCGTACTCCACCACGTCCATCGGCAGATAGACCGGCGAGTCCGCCCCGGGTGAACCCGATACTGCCGTCTGGACTTTGCGGGTGTCCTCTTCATCGACGGACAGGGGCATGGCGTACTCCGGGCTGATGCGGTGGGGCAGGGTGACGGTGGAGGTGTCGTTCTCGCCGTCGACCAGGGGTTTTCCAGGGTATGCCCGACGGCCACACGGTCGTACTCGGCGAGGACGCGGATGAGGTCCCTGAGCCGCCGCCGAAGAGAAATCCCCTGAGCACCGGCAGCGATCGCCATGGCGGGTGTCGCACGGTTCGCGGTGCTGCGGGTTGTCGTCTTCGCCGACCGGAACGCGCCCCGATCGCGCGACGACTCACCACTGAGCGAGATCGCGGTTGCGATGGCTGCCTGAGAGGGCGCCGCACACAGGAGCCCGTCCTGGTCTGCCGCATGGCCTGCCCCGTGGTCGGTCCGGTGGTCGCGCTGGTTGACTATCGTGGCTGAGCTGGACTGGATGAAGGGGCGTGCGGACGGATGGCGTACGGGCGGGCCGGACGGGTGCGGGTGCCGGTGGGGGACGATGCGGCGCGGTGGACGACCCGGGGCAAGTGCCTGCGCGTGCTCGTCGTCGTACACAACGTGACCGCCGCGACCCGGCTACTCGATGTACTCCCCCTGTTCGACGACGACTGGCGCGTCCAGCTGCTGGTGACCTGTACGGGCTCGTCGGCGTTCGCGGCCGGCACGGCCGAGTTGCTTGCCGATACCGGGGTGCCGGTCGTGCCGTACGAGCAGGCGACCGAGACGGAGGTGGATCTGGTCATCTCCGCCAGTTTTGGCGGCCAACTCGACTTCAATGAAGGGAAGTTGGCAATCCTTTCGCACGGTGTTGGCTACACTAAGAGGCTGGCAACACCGGACACCGGACACCGGACACCGGACACCGGGTCGGGGGCGGGGACGGTGCCTGTGCCCGTCTTCGGGCTCGCGCCGGAGTGGCTTCTGTCGCAGGGGGTGCCAGTCGCGGACGCGCTCGTCCTCTCCCACCCCGAGCAGTACGAACGATTGCGCATCGCCTGTCCCGAGGCGGCGCCGACCGCCGTTCTCGCCGGGGACCCCTGCTTCGACCGGATGCTCGCCGCCCGGCCCTATCGTGAGCGTTTCCGCCGCGCGTTGGGGGTGCGGGCGGGGCAGCGGCTCGTACTGCTCAATTCGACCTGGAACTCCGATTCGCTGCTCGGTGACGGCGAAGAGGGCGGTGGCGATGTCATCGCAGCGCTGCTGGATCGGGTCGCCACAGAGTTTCCCGTGGACGAGTACCGGTTCGCGGCCGTACTGCACCCCAACGTCTGGCACGGTCACGGACCCGGTCAGATCCGTGCCTGGCTCGATCGCGCGCGACGCGGCGGGCTGGCGCTGATCGATCCACTGAAGGGGTGGCGGCAGGCTCTGCTGGCCGCCGATGCGGTGATCGGGGACCACGGTTCCGTCACGTACTACGCGGCCGCCCTCGGCACTCCTGTGCTGCTGGGCGCCGCGCCGCTCGACGCCCTCGATCCCGCTGCGCCGATCTCCGCGTTCATGCGGGAGACGCCGCAACTCGATCCCGAAGTATCGCTGGCGGCGCAGATCGAGAGACTCATCGCCCATCACCGACCATTGCCGGGGCCCGCCGAGTTCACCACCTCCGTGCCGGGCGAATCCGCGGAGCGCCTGCGCAGGCTCTTCTACTCGATGATGGGTGCGCCGGAGCCTGCCCGGCCGGCCTCCTTGGAGCCGCTCCCGCTGCCCGCCTACGAAACCGGAACGGTCACCGTCCCCCTACGCGTTCTGTCCCAGGTACTCGGGCCGGGCGAGATCGCGGTCAGTCGCTGGGCGGGACAGCCGCCGTGGACGAGTGCGGATATCGGCGGCGACGGTGACAGTGATGGTGAAACGCACGTCGCCGTGCACGAAGACACCCGTGACGTGGACCAGTTGGATCTCGCCGACATCATTTTCCGGGACGGGGCACCGGACGATCCGCGCTTCGGGTCCCCGTCGGTCTGGACCGCCGAGGTGCTCCGCCGCTATCAGTGCTGTTCCCTCGCAGCCTATGTGACCGGGCCGTCCGCGTGTGTGGTCCGGATGCGCGGCGATGAGCCGCTGCGGGTGGTGGCGGCGTCCGCGACCGACACGGAGGGCGGCTGCGGTGTGGACCCCGCCGCGTACGCCTCTGCCCTGTACGCCTGGCTGGCCACGAGCAGCCACGATGCGGCCGCCCCCGACAAGAGGCTCGCGCGAGCCATTGCCGATGGGATCTCCGTGCGGACAGGTGCTCGGCTGCACCACGTACGCATCGAGCCTCTGGCACCTCCGCGATGACGGAGGTGCCGGAGCCGGAGGTCCCGGATCCGGAGCCGGAGGTCCCGGAGCCGGGAAGATCGCCTACGGGGTGACGGTCACGCAGCGTTCTCGCATGCGTCGCAGATGTGTCAGGTGGTACTCCGCGCGCTGGCCGTCGAGTGTGGTGATCGCCGCGTCGATCAGGGGCAGCGCCGCTTCGGTGTCCTCTCCGTCCAGCCAGGTCTCGGCCAGATCGGTGAGCGTCCGGGCCGTGTTGTACGTATCGCCGCTCTCCCGGAAGCAGCGCAATGCGGACTCCAGCCTCTCCCGGGCCTCCTCTCCCCGACCGAGCCCACGCAGGGCTCGTCCGCGGTGGCGCTCCAACAGGGCCTCGGCACGCGGCAGATCAGCTGCTCCCTCGTCGTGGACGCCCAGCGTGCTCAGGATGTCGCCCGCTTCCTCGAAGGACGCGTATGCCTCCTGGTAACGCCACTGACGCAGTCTCAACAATCCGAGGAACTCCACGGCCGAGGCGTGGCCTCGCTTGTGGCTTGCCGATTCCTCGGCCCGAGCCGCGGCCAGTGTCTCCGCCTCCGCCTCCTCCCAACGCCCCAATTCGGTGAGGCTGTGCGCCAGTTGCGCGTGGAGCGCTCCGGCGTCGAGGCTTCCCGGGAGATGGGAGTCGACGAGACGTGCTCCGATGCGCAGCGCGGGCAGCAGGGTCTCGTGATGCCCGGCCTTGAGCTGCAGCGGCCACAGGGAACGGCACAGGTGTACGGCGGTGTCCGGTTGGCCGGACTCCTCGGCGCAGCGAACGGCCTCGACCAGATTGCCCGACTCCGCGAGCAGCGCGTCGAGGGCGGCGCCCCGGTCCTCGTACACCTGCCCGGTCCGGTCGTCGGAGGGCGCCGGGACGCGCCAGCTCTCCGGGAGTGCCTGGTGGGCCGCCGATGCCGCCAGGTCCGCGTAGGCGAGGAGCGTGCGGGCCAGGGCTGCCGAACAGGCCGCGATGCCATCTACTCGGATCGCTGTCGCCTCGGCGTGTGCGCGGACTCCGGGGCGGTAGTGGTAGCGCCCGTTGTCGCTTCCGCTCCGGCTGCGCTCCAGGAGCATCCTGTCGGCGAGATCCTCCAGGAGTCCGGCCGTGACCGCCGGGTCCAGACCGGTGGTCCGTCCCGCCGTCGCGGCGTCGAAGGCAGGCCAACCGCGCAGCGCCATCAGCCGGTACAGCATGCCGGCTTCCGCCGTCAGGAGCTGATAGTTGTCCTCTGCCGCCCCTTGGACCGGGTCGCTGTTCACCGCGGCGCTGCGCGGCGGAAGCGTGGGGGCGGAGAGCCGGTCCGCTGCGGCGCGCAGGGCGTACGGGGATCCGCCGCACCGGTCGAGCAGCGACGGCAGCGTGGCGCGAGCCGCGGCGACGGTTGATTTGCCGGTGATGTCGGTGAGCAGACGCACGGCGTCCCGGTCGGTGAGCGGACCGACGGGGACCCGTACGGCGTCGAGCCCGGGAAACGGGGTCCGGGCGACCACGATCGTGAACACCCCGGGCGCCGACGTGAGGAACGGCCGGACCTGGGCCGCCGAGTGGGCGTGGTCGAGCACGACCAGGAGCCTGCGGTCCGCCACACAGTGCCGGAAGAACTCACCGAGCCGGTCGGTCGCGGGCGGCATCTCTTCGTCCCGCACGCCCAACTGGCGGAGCAGTGTGCGCAGTACGGTTCCGACGTCGCGCGCGCTCCCGGCGCCCCCGCCACCGAGGTCGGCGTAGATCTGGCCGTCCGGGAAGAGTCGGGTCGGCCGGGATCCGAAGTGCACGGCGAGCGTGCTGGAACCCATGCCGTCCGGGCCGTGCACCAGGGCGAGGCGGGGCCGGCCGTCCGCGCGCCGGGATGCCTCGCGCTGGAGTTGCTTCATCGCTTCCTTGCGGTCGGTGAAGAACCTGATGGAGGCGGGGAGGTGTGATTGCGATGCTGCTCGGACGGGAATGGGGCCGCCCTGCACTCTTGACGCGAACGCGCTCCAGGAAGCGGCGAGTTGTGGGTTCGTGCGGATCTGTTCGTGGACCATGCGGGCCACATCGTCCCGGTCGCCCGGGGCGACGGGCGCGGGGACCTCCCGCCCGACGACTCTCCGTACGAAGCCGCCGGTCGACTCCCAGGCCCATTTGCCGGCCTCGTTGGCCATCCCCGAACCAACCGCGCCGAGTACCGCCGAAATCGCCGCCACCGAAGTGGGATCCAGCATGTCGCGCACTCCTCGTTCCCGGTGTTCCGCGCGATGCGCCCTCCCCGGCACCGCCGCTGCCACCGTGCGGATCAACGTTAGCGTCAGACGGGCCGGCATCCCTTGGACATGGCGATGGTGATCGTCATGGCTTGACGCGGGACGATCCGCCCGCCTCTCAGGGCGCCGTGAACAGCCTGGGGAACCGGGGAGCGAGCCAGGGTCTGCGCCCCCAGGCGAGGACACGGCCCCGGGCCATGGCGCCCCATGGGTTGCAGCGGCCGAGTGCCATGAGGAAGAAGGTGACCGGTTCGATGAGGATGGTGCAGTCCGGGCGGGCCGGCGGTCGAGAAGTGACGGTCACGGCGCCGTCGGTGAATGTGACGCCGAAACGGGCGCCGCCCCACAGGCGGATCGTGTAGCGGGCCGTCAGCCGGGCGGTGGCGTCGGCGTCGGTCACCCGGGGCATCGCCGTGATCAGGAAGGGCAGCGACAGCTCGACGCGGGTGCGGTCGATCATGTGCGGGAGGCCCAGCGCACGGGCAAGGTCGTAGCCGTGACCGAGCATGTGCGTCAGCAGGTACGAGCCCAGCACCGCCCGGCTCATCGGGCCCAACGGCGTGACCACGGTCGCGTTCTCGTCCGTCGTGTACCGGTCCACCGCCGTGAGGTACGCCTCCGCGTGCGCCGCGATCATCCCGGCCAGCGGATCGGCGTCCCGCTCCGCGAAGGCGGCGAGCGCACGCTCGTTGGCCGCGGCCAGGCTCTGCGGCGTTCCGTCCCCGTAGACGCGTTCCTGGCCTGCCGCGATGCCGGCCATCAGCTCGTTGGCCTGCGCCAGGTGCGCCGCCGCCTGTCCCACGGTCCACTCCGAGCCGGGCACGGGGACGCTCGTGTCCGCAACTCCGCTCAGCACTTCGGCGATCTCCTCGGCGGTGGCACGTATCGCCTCGCCGAGCCCTTCGGGCAGCGTGCCTCGTACCTCGTGTCCGGTCACTGATTCCACTTCCACGTTTCTCCCCGCCCCGACGGCGTCTGCGCGCCGGATGCGCACAGCCCGCGGACCACCCACGGTGCCCGCGGTACACAAGACCAGGCGGCGGGGCCTGCGACAAGAGCCAGTCCTGCACCCGCCCAGTGACATCCCGCAGCGTGTCAGTGACATTGCCTACGCCGGTGGCGTGAGTACCGAGAACCACTCGCGCCTGATTGACACGATCGCCCAGCAGGTCGTCAACCTGCGTAACCGTCAGTGGGGCACGACGACTTCGTGGCCGACCTCACCAAGTGGGAGTGACAGTCGGCTGAAGGGCCGTGCAGCCCACCCTCACACCTCGCAAGCAAACCCGACGAACGCTGCCCAGGCTGTCGGAGCGAGGGCCAGACCGGGGCGTGCGATGTCCTTTGAGTCGCGGACATGGACGGTGCTGAGGCAGGTTGCTACCTCGACGCACTGGCCGCCATCACCAGCGCTATAGCTGGACTTGCGCCACGCCACGGCTACTTCCACGCAGCCACCACCGTCTCGGGCGCTGTGACTTCTCTCGAGCCAGGCAAGCTCGTTGGCGCAGCGCCCGGATTCATCCACACTCATGCCTCTCCCAACAACTTCTCGACCAAGGCCATCGATTCCTGCGGAGCCAGAGCCCGCCCGCGAAGGGCCCCGTACGTAGCTTCCAGCTCCCGGACGCGGTTTCGCTCAGTGTGCAGACGGCTGCCGCTCTGCACTTCCGTGTAGGCAATCCTCCGCCCGTCCTTAGTCTCCATCAAGGTGAAGGGACCTGCGAGCCCGGCGTGTTCACCGCGGTGCAGGGGCATGACTTGAATCTCAACATTTCGCATCTGCCCGATCAGTAGAACCTGCTCCAACTGCCCGCGCCAGACCCCTCCTCCGCCGATCCGCTTATGAAGCACGGTCTCCTCGACAACGAAGCTCAGGTTCGGCACGGGCCTGCGAGTGAAGATGTCCTGCCTTGCCATACGTGCCGCGACCCTGTGGTCAACGACCTCTTCATCCAGCAGCGGCCGCCACTGCCTGAACACCGCTCGCGCGTACTCCTCTGTCTGCAGTAGGCCGTTGACCGCCAAGGTGTCGTAGACGTGCAGTTCGACCGCCTCAGCCTCCAGCTTGGCCGCGTGTTGGAAGAACGACGGATACCGCGCCCGCGCCACCTCCCTCTTCATCGCGACAAGCAGCCCGCCCGCGCCCAGCACCTCATCCGCCCGGTCGATCATCTCCGGCTTCGGGATCCGCCGCCCCAACTCAACCGAGGCGATCTGGTCCTCCCCGTACCCGAGCCGCGACCCCAGCACTGCCCGTGTGAGGCCCTCCCGCTCCCGTAGCAGTCTCAGCTGCAGCCCGAAACACCGCAGGAAACCCACGGCCCCGTCGTCCCGCTCCGTCTCCGCCATCGCTCACCCCACCACGTACACCGCGCACACTCTGTCCGCAGAGACGTTACGCACAGCAACCACGCCCTGTACCCCCAATCCGTGCCGCTCCCTCGAACGGGGAGCACCCCTCCCCCGTGTCCGAACCCTCTCCGCTGTCAGCGGCGTACGCGGGCCGCGGCCACCCGTACAGTCCGCCCCCGTACAAGCGTTGCTGCTGGTGAAAGCGGTGGAGCTCCCGGCAGGCTCGCTCCCATGACCTCCCACACCGCCTCGCCCGAGGAAGAAGTAACGCGCCCCGAGCGCGAGTTCGTCATGCGCTTCACCTCCACACCACGAGGCGCCCGCCTCGCCCGGCTACTGATCGGCGAACGGCTGGACGCCTGGGGCCACCCCTACGGTTCGCACACCCACGACACGTTCTCGCTCATCACCGGCGAGCTGTGCGCCAACGCCGTGCAGCACGGCCACGTCCCAGGACGGGACTTCAGCGTCTCTCTGACGGAGACCGCCGGGGCGCTCCGTATCGAAGTAACCGACACCCGCACCGAGCGCCGCCCTGACCTCCACGCGCGCCTCACCACCCCCAGAATCCGAAGACGGCCGCGGACTCCTCCTCGTCGAGAACCTGGCCACCCGCTGGGGCGTCACACCGCGTGCCGGTGCCCCCGGAAAGACCATCTGGGCCGAGCTGTGAGCGAAGCGGGATGCACGTAACCAGAACTGTGCGCAGATCCTATGACTCGTGCTTACACTGTCGAATCACAGCGCCTTCACTTTCTCCACACAACGTGACTGACCGTCACATGCACTGATGGGCAAAGAGCTTGAACCGTCGCCTTCTCCATCTGACTGCGGAGAACTTCCGCACGGTGTCCTGCAGGGGTGGTGCACGATTGCCCGCCTCTATGCGCATGGGCGTCGCGCCGGAGTGTGATGACCGCCGACGACAGTGAGGCACAAAGAGTGAGCGAAGATCGCGTAGCTTCAGGCCGCCTGTCCAGATCCTGGTGCAGGCGCTCGAGCATCACACCGCGCGCCTGCACCCCCCGGAAAGGCCATCAGGGCCGAGCTGTGTACGAGGTGCGCAACGCACCTATCCCCTCGCAAGATCACCGGCCCGGCGAGTAACCCGCAGGTGGCCGGTGCAGTCGACTTCGGACATCACCCCCCACACTGCGGCTTCACCCACATGTCGGCTGGTAGGACTCCGTGGACCCAGCGATCACAGTCGAAATGGAGAAATCTCAATGAGCGCTTACGCCGACCTACTCGTCGACGGTACAACCCCGATGAGCGCGTACGAGGGGCAGGTATGGGACACGCTCAACGAGCACTGGGAGCGCCGCAACAACCGCCGTGGTCTGCCGAACTGGGCGAGCACCGCGCTCGGTCGCACCGGTGAGGTCGGAGGAAACGCCGTAAGACGGGTTTCGGACGCTGTGCCGGAGGCGGTCACGAAACCGATACGTCGCGCAGGCGACGCGGTAGCCGACAAGGCCATGCGACCGGCGCTCGCAGGCGCGGCAGCGTTGCTCGAGCTGGTCAACGACTGGGCCATGGATCTCAACGACCCGAAGAACGTCGAGAAGCTCGCCCGCAAGCGAGGCTTCGACATCGACAGTTTCACCGAACTGCGGCAGCAGGACCTCAAGGTCTGCGACCGGCTGCTGACCCGCAACACCCTCAAGTGGCGGACCACCGGCGCGGTTGAAGGCGGCGCCATGGGCCTGCTGGCCATGGTCCCCGTCGCCGGTATCCCCGTCGCGATGACAGCGGACATCCTCGTAGTCCAGGTCCTGAGCACGTCGATAGCAGCGCGCATCGCGTACTCCTACGGCTACGACGCCAAAGACCCCAAGGAGCAGGACTTCATCCAACGCCTGGTGCAGCGGTCCTTCATGGCACAGGCGGCCAAAGCCAAGCCGTTGCGTGAGGCCGCACTAGCGGCGGACGCGATCAAGGGACGCATAAAGTGGTCACAGAAGCTCCGCCAAGACCACCGCCTCCTGGCCGCCCTTGAGAAGTTGATGCAGCAGCTCGGCCCGGCCGGCTCCAGGGTGCCAGTCAAGAACGTCGCCAAAGTCGTGCCGGTCGTGGGTGTCCTCATCGGTGCCGGCATGAATTCCGCGGTCCTCGGCAGAGTGGCCGCCGACGCCCAGCGGTACTGCCAGACCCGATTCCTGTGCGAAAAGTACGGGCTGCCGCTGCCGGCCGCACTGGCGACCGACCAGGACGACGACCCCCAGACCGACCCGCCGCCACGTAAGTGACGGCCACTGGGTCCACGAGGCAGCAAACGGTGAGACAGTCGTCCCCCAGTTCCCCAAGAGCCTCCTGGAGCAGCGGAACACTTTCGTGCCCTACGAACCCAGCGATTGGCCGCCCACGCAGGTTCCGGTCAGCCCTCCCTGCGATACCGACGTCATCCGGAACTGGGCACGCGCCAACGGCTACGAGGTCCCCCGCCGATGTCCGCGACGCCTGGGAGCGAGCAACGCCCATGACCTGTGGTCGGTGTCGGGAGACACGCGAAGGGCGTACCTTCCCGAATGATCTTTTGATGGTCCTCGAGTAGGCCGACGTTGGCGCGTCGGTCGGGAAGGCACGCCCGTGCTCACCGTAGTGAATGACGACGGCTCAGGAAAGCAGTGGTCTTCAGCAGTCCCGGCGCGTGGGTACCGTGGTCGAGTGAGTCATGACATTCTCGCGGCGTGGGATCGCGTTGAATCCTGGCTGAAGGTCAACGCACCGAACTCGTACGTCTCGTTGCGGCCGCCCGCCGCACCGGAGCGGATCGCGGCGGCACAGGCACACATGGGTGTGAGCTGGCCGGAGGAGGTGTCGGCGCTGTGGCTGCGGCACGACGGCGCCCATTTCTTCGAGGTCGACGGTGACGAGGAAGGCGAGGTCGATCCGGCGAAGTTCCTGGCCCGGTACACCTTCCTGCCGCTGAACGAGGTCACCCGGGTGTACGCGGCACGCACCGATCCGGACATCGGCGCCGTCGGCTTTTCCAGGTGGGTGCCGCTGTCCGGTGCCGACGACGACTACTCGGGGGAGATGGTGGTGGCCGACGGGTCGGATGCCGGCCGGGTGGGCCGCTGGTTCTCGACCGACAGCGCCTACCTGCACAGTGAGTACAGCACCCTGGGCGGCTACCTGGAGGCCGTCGCGGAGGCGCTGGAATCGGGTACGGGACCGCTGGCGGACCGCAACGGAGTGGTGCCGGGGGTGGCCCTGGGGTGCCTGGTGTGGCAGAACCCGCGGGCGGTGTCCGCCGTACAAGCCCCCTGGGAACCCCTTCACGAGGGGCGCTGACGGGAGGCTGCCCCGCCGCCCGTCACAGGGCCGCGGGGGCACTCGGCCACCCTGGCGGCCGCGCCTTCCTCAACGGCCGTCTACGCTGCCATGTCTCTCACATCCGCTGGGAGAGACTCCAGGACGCCATGCCGTTTCCTGTCCCTCGGCTCGGTCGCCTCCGCACTCTCGGCCGGGCGGTGTGCCCGGACGCGGCCCACAGGTTGCCGAGAACCTTGCCGCAGCCAGCCCGGAGCACCCGTGGACCGGCGTGAAGTTCTCCTCGGCAAGATGTCAGTAAGACTGCTCCGCAGCCGGAGGAAAGCATTGTCAGCGGCCGGGTGATACTGGCGCGATGAAGGAGTGCTCCTCAACCGCAGTCAGTTCGGCCGAACCTTCCCTCACCTGGGTCGAGTCGATGGGCGGTCCCTTGATCGCCGTACCAGTTTCCGTATTGGATGAATGGCGTGGCTGCACGGAGTCGGGGATGATCATTGGCGACGGGGACGTCGCGGACGACTACGACCGCGCTTGCGAAGTGGACGAACTGGCCGGCGTGATTGCTATCGACGAGAAAGGCGCGAAGGGACTTGTCCTGGCAGACCAACCCGCAACCACCTGCTACCTGCCGGAACAGCAAGCCTTCGTCCGCTGGCTCGGCGCCGACTCCGAGGCCGACCTGATCGCCGCAGCCAAGGCTGTACTCACCGACCCCACCACCCAGTGGGAGAAGTGCGGTGCCTGGGAGACGGACGGCCCGGCGGTGCTCATGGACTCTGTCACCGCCGGAGCCGAATTGAACGGCGAGTACCCAAACGGCGGAGGACTGCCGGAGCAGGCCCCCGTCCCGATACAACCAGGCCGCTGGACAGTCCGTGCCGTCCACGCTTCCCCAAACGACGCCACTTCGGTTGGTCTGGTCCAACTTCTTCCCCTCGACGCTGTCTTCGGGAGCCGGGTCACTGCAGGGCGACTCCGCGAAGGTCCTTGCCCCCAGTAGGGTTCGCGCGCTCCCAGGAGCAACCCTGGGTCCCCCCGAAGCAGTGGCGGTCCAATCTGGCGGACCAGCGCAAGGAGGCGGCACGCTTCGTGCAACGCATGCTGTACTCGCTCCGCTCCAGCCCCACGGTACTCATCACCCACGCTCAGAACAGCAGACTGCACTGGCCCTGGCTCGAGGACGGCCGAGCGGTCCGCGACCTGCTGAAAACCGGGCACGCACCGGCCGGGCGGCTGGACGACAACCTGAGGGTGGTACGGATCCGCGGGCGATCGGGCAGGGAGGCCGCCCAGTGGTGGGGGGGTCGGGAAGCCGGGCGAGCCCAACGGCCGGCCCGCCGGCTTCTGGGCCCATGCCGTCGAGGGTGGTTGCGCGCGCCCCTCGGACGACCGTGTCTTCTACAGCGCCACGAGCCGCCCACAGACCCAGCCGGTCTCGCCCGCGCTGGACCGCCTGGCGGCGCGGGTCAACGCTGCGGGCAAGCTGGCCTCCCAGGCCGGAACCAACGCCTTCAACCCGACGCTCGTCGAGATCGCGGTGCTCGGCTGCCACCCGGACGGTGACAGCTCGGGGCAGCACGACCAGCCGCAGGCCATCGCCCTCGCCATGCATCAACTGCGCCAGGCGCCTGACCATCCTGATGCACTGTCCCTGCCGCTCCCGCTCCATCTGGCAGGCCAGGCCCAGGAGTACGTACTGCCGATGCTCGCTGCGGAGGGCGACGGTACTGGCGCCGCCCCTGCGAGTGCTGTGGTCCCGGACCCGGACGGAGTGGAGCCTCCCTCCGCAGACCATACCGACGGGCAGGAACAGCTGCCCCTCTTCTGACATGTAACTCATTCGCGAGCTCCAGCGCCCACCTGGCGACTCTCTCCTCCTCCGCTCCGCAGCTGATCACCCGTACGCCTTCTCGTCGGCCCGGTATCCGCACGATCCGGGCTGTGGGCCGGCGATCCGATCCACGGCCGAACCCAGCAGTCAGGCGCGAGGAGGGGCCGTCGCGAGCTCATCTACGATCGTCCGCGTGTGCGCAAACGTCATAGTCGCCGAAGACGACGAGAAGCAGGCCGAACTCGTACGCCGCTACCTCGAACACGAGGGGCACGCGGTCAGAGTCGTCGGGGACGGCCTCGCGGCCCTCGCCGAGGTCCGGCACCGGGAGCCCGATCTGCTGGTGCTCGACGTGATGATGCCGCGGGCCGACGGTCTGGACGTCGTACGTGTGCTGCGCGCCGAGAACCGGGAGGTGCCGGTGCTGATGCTCACGGCCCGCAGTACGGAGGACGATCTGCTGCTGGGCCTGGATCTCGGCGCGGACGACTACGTGACGAAGCCTTACAGCCCACGTGAGTTGATGGCGCGTGTACGGACGCTGCTGCGTCGCACCCGTCGGGTTGCGACGGACGCCGATCCCGCCGCGGATCAGGTGCTGACGGTGGGTGCGCTGATGGTCGATCCGGTCCGGCACGAGGTGTCGGTCGAGGGCCGGTTCGTGGAGTGCACGCCCGGTGAGTTCCGGATTCTCGCCGCCATGGCCGCCGAGCCGGAACGGGTCTTCAGCCGGCAGCGGCTCCTGGAGGAGCTGCACGGCTTCGACCGGTACATCAGCTTTCGCACGGTCGACGTGCACATCATGAACCTGCGGAAGAAGATCGAGCCCGCACCGCGTCGGCCGACGCGGCTGCTCACCGTTTTCGGTGTGGGGTACAAGCTGACGGATCCGGTCAGGAAAGCGTCGCGTGCGTCGTCGTAGCGAGGGTCGTAGCGGGGTGGGTGCCGTGCCCGTTCGTCGTGAGCGGCGGGCCCGACTGCCGCTCCGCAAGAGTCTGTTCGGCCGCCTGCTCGCGGTATCGGCGCTGGTGGCGGCGTGTTCGGTGGCCGCCACCGCCTGGCTCGCCGTCCAGACCACTTCCGGCGCCATCAAGCGGGAGCAGGGGCAGAATCTCACCGCCGACGCGCGGATCTACAACACCCTGCTCGGATATGCGGCGGCCCATCCCACCTGGGACGGCGTCGGGAGCACCGTGCGTGACCTGGCGCGGCAGTCCGGTCGGCGGATCGCCCTCACGACCGAACAGCGCCGGCCCCTCGCCGATTCCGTCACCGTGTCGTCGCCGCCCGCGCTGCCGCCCCAGGCGTCGGCGATCGTCGATCCACTGTCCGTGGACACGGCGCTGTCCCGGACGGTGGGCCTGGCGGCGGGTGCCGCGTCCGACCGCGTCGACCCGCGCGCGGTCGGTCCGTTCCGGCTCCCGAGGGCCGAACGTGCGGCCCTGCAACGTGCCGCCGAGCGGAGTGTGGCCTGCCTGAGCCGGTCCGGGGTCGCGGCGGACGCGGTCCAGGAGCCGAGTGGCCGTCCGCGCATAGAGGTCGTCGGCAACGATCCCGGCCGGGTGGAGGACACCCGGTGCGCGTCCGACGACCTGGTCTACCCGACAGCGACCGAGCGCAAGGCGCTCGGGGAGCTCAACCAGTTGGCCAATGCCTGCCTGAAGCGTCAGGACCGCGCGGGCGTAGTACTCAATCTGGACCTGTCCTGGAACGGCCGACCCGAACCGGTGCCGAGGGCGGCTTCCGAGGCCCGGACGGCCACCCCCGTACCGAGCGTCCGCACCGGCGACGACGACCGGGCCACTGCCTCCTGTGTGGGCACGGCCCGCCGAGAGCAGCTCAGTTCCTATGTCGCTTCGCCCGCGCTGCTGTTCATCGGTGACGAGGGCAGCACGACCGTGCCCGGCTTCGATCTCTCCCCGGCGAACACCGCGAAGATCGCGGGCGCCGCAGCGCTCGTCCTGGCACTCACCGTCGGGGCCACGGTGCTGGCCGGGGCACGGCTCGTACGTCCGCTGCATGCCCTCACCGGTGCGGCGCAGCGGATGCGGGACGGGGAGGACTCGGCGCCCGTACTGGTCACCGACGACAACGAGATCGGGCGGCTCGCCGCGGCCTTCAATGACATGGCCGCCCACCGCGCCCGCCTCGAAGGGCAGCGCAAGGACATGGTCAGCGATGTCGCCCATGAACTGCGCACCCCGCTGAGCAATATCCGCGGCTGGCTGGAGGCGGCGCAGGACGGTCTCGCGGAGCCCGATCCGGCGTTCATCTCCTCGCTCCACACGGAGGCCGTGCAACTGCAGCACATCATCGACGACCTCCAGGATCTGGCCGCCGCCGACGCGGGTGCGTTGCGACTGCATCCCGAGCCGGTACGTATCGAGGAGGTGCTGGACCAGGTCGCCGCGGCCCACCAGGGGCGGGCCGAGACCGCGGGAGTCACGCTGACGGTTCTCACGGCGACGGTCGGCTCCCCCTCTCCCGGGCTGACGGCCGACCCGGTCCGGCTGCGCCAGGCCATCGGCAACCTGGTCTCCAACGCGGTGCGTCACACCCTGTCGGGTGGAAGTGTCACATTGCGCGCGTACGGCTCATCGCGTGAGTACGGCTCCGAGTCCGCGGACGAGGTGGTGGTGGACGTCGCCGATACCGGCAGCGGCATCTCGGCCGGTGATCTGCCGCATGTCTTCGACCGCTTCTGGCGCGCCGAGAAGTCCCGCAGTCGCCGCACCGGCGGCAGCGGTCTGGGCCTGGCGATCGTACGGAAGCTCATCGAGGCGCACGGCGGATCGGTGAGCGTGGTGAGCGTCGAGGGGCAGGGCTCGGTGTTCACGCTCCGACTGCCCGCGGACGCGGCAGGGTTGGGACCGGAGACGGTTCCGCAGATGAGGCTGGGCCAGGGGCATGGCTCGGGTGAGCCGGGAGAGACCTCGGCTGTCGTGTCGAGGAACGGTTCTGGCGGCGGCGGGAACGGCACCGACAGCGGCGACCGCGATGCGAGGCGGATCTGATGCGATGACCACAGCGATCTGACAGCTTCTTCATAACTTCACGCCAGCCTGTCGGCACGCCTTGCGCCCGGTGCGAACCGGCATCCGGGCACCACCGAGGCCGACCTGGAATGGAGCCATGTCCATGCCCCACCGTCTGTCCCTCCGTACCGCAGTCCTTGCCGCCGTCGCGGCCGGCGCGGTACTCATCCCGTCCGCAGCGGCGTTCGCCGACAGCACGCCCACGCCCACACCTTCGACGCCGTCCGTCGAGCGGTCCGCCGCGGCCGCGCGGGGAGCACAGCCGTCGGTGGTACCCCGTGGCGGGGTCGCCGCCGGCGACGTTCCCGCTCCGGTGCGTTCCGAGCGAGCTGCCGCGGTCGAGCGAGCGGGTGTCGCCAAGGGTTCGACTGTCCCCGCTCCGCGTGGCGGAGTCGCCGCGGGTGAGCGACCGGCCGACACGTCGGGCGACCGCACCACCGCCCTTGCCGGGTCGGCCGCGGCCGCTCTGCTGATCGCGGGAGCGGGAACGATCGTGCTGCGCCGCCGCTCCGCCGCACAGCAGGGCCGCTGAGCTGACGACGTGTCACTTCACTCATGTCACAACATGTGACATTGCTCGTGCACGCCATGTGACATCGCACGACACGTGACATCACTCGGCAAGTGACCGAGCACGGCAGCCGACGGCGCGCAGCAGTCGACCTGCCGCGTGGCGCCGCCCCCTACCGGCGGCGCCCCGACCCCGCGACC
>NZ_JBHVFF010000120.1:0-23792 GCF_042801895.1 Streptomyces sp. NPDC057543
GCGGCCTGCCGGCGCCTGATGCTTGCGAGGGCCTCTTGCGACTGCCAGTGCCGCCGGCCCGAGCCTCCTCGTCTTCGCTCAGACCGCAGGCCGGTCGGGCGGCGACATGAGAAAGCTTCAAGAATCCAGAAGTTCCGTCACCGGACGGAAGAGCGCCCGACGGAGGAAGAAGCCCCTGCCACAGGGGCAAGCTCTCAGCAGACCTCAGAGGAACGTACGGGATGTCGCACAGTCAGTGCCCGCGCCTAGAGCCTGTCTCCTTGATGCTCTGCGAAGTGTGGCGTCTGGCTGGGCCGAGGGTTGGACAAGTGCCCTGCCGGGTCAGGCGTCCCAGGCACGAGGACGGTTCAGCTCTTCCCATTCGGGGCGGAGTAGCGAGAACACGGCGAGGTCGTGGCGGCGGCCGCGGTGGAGGCAGGCGGCGCGGCCGATCCCTTCCTGGGTGAAGCCGGACTTGGCGAGGACGGCGAGCGCGGGGGCGTTGTCGGTGTGGGTTTCCGCCGTGAGCCGATACATCGGGAGTTCGCCGAAGGCTAGGTCCACCACAGCGTCGAGGGTGGCGGTGCCGTGGCCGTGCCCGCGATGCTGAGCAGCGAGCATCAGCTCGACCTGGGCTGTGCCGTCGACGATGTTCTGGCTGGTCAGCGCAACATGGCCGACAGGGGTGCTGTCGGGAAGGATGATGAGGAAGTCGTCGCGGTCGTCGTCCTCGATGTCGCGCTCGATGCGCTCGCGCATAGCGGTGAGTGAGCGTGGCCAGATGCCCATTTGGTGGGCAACTGTGGGGTCGGATCGCCATCTGTGCATGAGCTCGGCGTCGTCTATGTCGAGTGCTGCGAGGCCGACGGACTTGGCCCGCCAGGAGAGCTCCCTCTCGGCTTCTGTGTCATGCTCGCCGCCTGTAATCCTGATGTCTTCGGTCATAGGCGGATGCTATGGGCGCCTTCAGGCCGGGACCACCGGGTTTCTGCGCTCGGCAGTGCGTCGTCATGCCTGGTCATCGACGAGCCCAGATAAGGATGGCGGCCAGGTGGAGTGCGGCCTGATACGCGATGGCGAGCTTGTCGGTTCGCATAGCGAGGCCGCGCCACTGTTTGAGTCGGGCGATGCACCGCTCAACGGTATTGCGCTCCTTGTATGTCTCGGCGTCGAAGCCGGGCGGACGGCCTCCGGCGCGGCCTCGGCGCAAGCGGTGGCTGATCTGGTCCGCAGGCTGCGGAATGACGGCTCGGATGCCTCGGCGACAGAGATGCCCGCGGATGGCGCGGGAAGAGTAGGCGCGATCCGCGAGGACGAGCGCGGGCCGGGTTCTTGGTCTGCCGACCCCGTCTCGCGGAATCCTGATTTTGGCCATGACCGCCTCTAAGGCCGGCGCGTCACCAGCCTGGCCCGCAGTGACGTGGATGGCGAGAGGACGGGCCCGGTTGTCGCTGGCCAGATGGACTTTCGTGCTCAGACCGCCACGAGAGCGTCCAAGCGCGTGGTCGTCGGGCTCGGGCCGGTTCGGTGCCCCCTTTTCCTGGCTCCGGCCGAGTGCTGGTGAGCCCGGCAGACAGTGGAGTCCACCGAGACAGTCCATCCCACATCGGCACCTGCATCCGCCACAGTGAGAAGCGCTGTGAGAATGCGTTCCCAGGTGCGGGTCTGTACGGTCAACGGTGGATCTTCGAACAGGAAGTGACACCTGATGACAGACGTGATCGTCTCGGCTGAGGCCGTCGAGGAAGTGCAGCCCGCCGGGATGCCGGAGGCCCTGGACGACCAGTTGATCGGGCAACTGGTGGACCGCGCGAAGGCTGGCGGGATCAAGTTGACCGGTGAGGGCGGGCTGCTGCAGCAGCTGACGAAGAGGCTCTTGGAGTCCGCTCTCGAGGGTGAGATCACCGATCATCTCGGCCACGAGAAGCATGAGAGGGCCGCCGACGGCAACACCCGCAACGGCACTCGTTCGAAGACCGTGGTGACCGAGGTCGGGCCGGTCGAGATCGAGGTCCCCCGGGACCGGACGGGCAGCTTCGAGCCGCAGATCGTCAAGAAGCGGCAGCGCCGGCTGACCGGCGTCGATGAGATGGTGCTCTCGCTGTCGGCCCGCGGCCTGACCCACGGGGAGATCTCCGCCCATCTCGCGGAGGTCTACGGCGCCGAAGTCTCCAAGACGACCATCTCCACGATCACGGACAAGGTGATCGATGGCATGAACGAATGGCAGAACCGGCCCCTCGACTCGGTCTACCCGGTCCTGTTCATTGACTGCGTGCACGTGAAGCTGCGCGACGGGAAGGTGGCCAACCGGCCGATCTACGTGGTCCTGGCGGTCACCGTCGAGGGCACCCGCGAGATCCTCGGGCTGTGGGCCGGCGACGGCGGCGAGGGTGCCAAGTACTGGCTCCAGGTGCTGACCGAGATCAAGAACCGCGGCACGGAAGACGTCTGCATGGTCGTCTGCGACTGTGAGACTGGTGGTGTTCCGCACGGGGCCGCGGCTTGACCCGGTCTGCGACTGACCAAGGTGTCCTGAGCGCCGATCTGTCGGTCCGGTTCCGTGCGGGGCTCGCTGCCGCCGGCCCGGCGGGCGTGTCCCGATAGGGGCCTTCGCGACAGGCACCCTCACAGTCCTGACCGCCCGACCGGTCCGGCGGCGGCCATCCGCCCCGAACCAGTCGAGAGAGACGCATGACCATCCTCAGCATGCCGCATGGCGGCGACACCACGCAGCCGCCCGCCGGCTCCACCACCGTGGTCCTCGGTGTCGACACGCACAAGGACATTCACGTTGCGGCCGTCGTCAGTGCCCTCGGAGCTCTGCTGGGCACTCGGGAGTTCCCCGCCACCACAACCGGATACCGCGAACTCCTTTCCTGGGCCTGCTCGTTGGGGGACCTTCGGCAGGCCGGTGTTGAGGGCACCGGTTCCTACGGCGCCGGGTTGTCCCGGTATTTGGCCGGTGAGGGCATCGTGGTGATCGAGGTCAACCGGCCGGACCGGGCTGCCCGGCGACGCTCGGGCAAGACCGACGCGGTCGATGCCGAGGCCGCGGCCCGAGCGGTCCTGGGCGGACGAGCCACCGGGTGTCCGAAGAGCAAGGACGGGCCAGTGGAAGAACTTCGCGTCCTGAAAGTCGTCAAGGACTCCGCGGTCCGCAATCGCACCCAGGCGATCAACCAGCTCAAGGCCATCCTGGTCAGCGCGCCCGCGCGGCTGCGGGAATCACTGGCCGGACTCACGAACCCGGCGCTGTTCAAGGCATGTGCCCAGCTCGACCCGGACGAGGGCGCGGTCCACCATGCACTGCGTCTGCTGGCACACCGGATCAAGCAGCTCACCGCGGAGACCACCGCGCTGACCCGGCAGATAACCACCATCATCCAGGGCCACCAACCGCAGCTGCTGGAACTCACCGGCGTCGGCCCGGACAGCGCTGCCATCTTGCTCGTCGCGGCCGGAGACAACCACGACCGGCTGCGGGACGAGGCATCGTTCGCCGCCCTGTGCGGTGTCAGCCCGGTCGAACGCTCCTCCGGCAAGAGCCAACGCCGCCGCCTTAACCGGGGCGGAAACCGGCAGGCCAACGCGGCCCTCTACCGCATCGTGCTCTCCCGCCTGCGCTGGGAGGAACGCTCACGCGCCTACCTGCAACGACGCACTGCCGAGGGCAAGACCAAGCGGGAGGTCATCCGCTGCCTGAAACGGTACGTCGCCCGCGAGATCCACCGGTGCATCGCCGGCGCCCCGCTACCGGTTCCCGGCAGCCTCCCGGCTTGACAAACCATAGGGGCATCGGCCTCAAGGGCCTCCCGGATGCGATCGGGGCGGTCTGGCCGCAGGCGATCACGCAGACTTGCGTCGTTCACCTGCTGCGGGCGTCGTTCCGTTACGCGGCCCGGCAGGACTGGGACAAGATCTCGAAGGCGCTCAAGCCGGTCTACACAGCCCCGACCGAGGACGCCGCCACGGAACGGTTCCTGGAGTTCAGTGACGCCTGGGGCGGGAAGTACCCAGCGATCGTAAGGCTGTGGGAGAACGCCTGGGCCGAGTTCGTTCCTTTCCTCCAATTCGACACAGAAATAAGGCGAGTTGTCTGCACGACGAACGCCATCGAGTCGGTCAACGCGCGCATCCGCAAGGCCGTCCGCTCCCGCGGACATTTCCCGAACGAGCAGGCAGCGATCAAGTGCGTCTACATGGCCGTCATGAGCCTGGACCCGACGGGGCAGGGCCGCAAACGCTGGTCACAGCGATGGAAGGCCGCACTCAACGCCTTCGAGATCACCTTCGACGGTCGGCTCTCCGCCGCCCGCCGCTGACTCACTAACAACTCCAGAACCACCGTTAACTTTACAGACCCGGCGGGGTGTCCGCGAGGGGCCTCAGTCCCACCAGAAGTCCCAGTTGTGGACACCGGTGAGCCGCTCAGCGTACGCGGCCAGTGTGTACGGCCGTCTGCCTTGCCAGATGTTGTCAGGGCAGAAGGCGAAGTGCTCGGCAGCGACCAGGAGGGCGTCCTCTTCAGTCGTCGGTGGGGCTGCGACACTGAGGTGCAGGGTGGAGAAGCCGACCGCGACGACGCGGGCGCCGAACCGGTTCTCCCAATCGCCGACGATCGCGGAGAACTTCGCCGTGTCGTTGTCGTAGTTGGCGGGACCGGACCATCCTGCCGTGGTGAGGGCTTCTGCGCCGGATGCGGCGGCGACCAGGCCGAGACGTGACTGGGGTTGGTCGGAAAGGAACACCTCGGCGTATTCGGCGGCCAGTTGGTCGGCGCTCATCACGGCTTCTCGGCTGGGTGCGCGTCCGGGCCAGCTTTGCTCGAAGGGGGCGGTGATGGCAAGGCGGCTATCGGCCGACAGCATGTCGTCGTCTTCGTCGACGGCGGTATACGTCGCCCACCACTTCGCGAGAAGGGCGGCTGGTTCGTGGCTCGCGGGGGCGGACATCTGCTCTGGGAAAACTTCGCCCGATCCCCAGGGGCGGAATTCGGCGTCCTCGGGGTCGAGCGCGTCAAGCAGCAGGGGCCACTGGCCGGAGCGGTCGTGTTCGGCGTGTATCCGAGCCCACAGCCCGGCTGCGGCCGGCTCGTCGCTGAGCCATAGGGGTTGGGAATCCCCATCGCCTTCACCGGACGTGATTCTCCGGCCGGGGGGTATCACTGGGCGGATCCGATCACACGGTCACGGAACTGTTGGAAGGCGTGCCAGCCTGACGGCTGCCCCGGATTGAGCAGGTCCCCTTTGGCGAGGTCGAGCACCTTGCACCGCAGAGCCTCCGCAAGGCGGAAGACGGCTGCAAGCACGTCGTCGCCGGAGCCCCGGATGTGAAGCATGATCGAGTCAACCGGGTCTTCTGAGCCGATGTTGAGTTCGATGGACCAAGTGGGGCCGGACAGGTCGCCCCACGTGGGGTCCGAGAGATCAACTTCGGGAACGGCCTGGGTGACAGCCGCGAGCACGTCGCATTGCCGACCGAGCGGTTCCGGCGAGTGGTCGTCGGGAAGCTCGTGCATCAAGGTGACGTCGTCGGGCAGGCGGAGGAGGAGCACGTCCCAGCTCATGGTGGCCTTTCAGGTAGGACTCGAGTAGCGGTCGCGGTCGGTCAGATCAGGCTGAGCTGCTCTCCGAGAGGCTGTGGCAGGAGCACGTTCTGCAGCTGGCGGACGATAGTGCGCCAGGGGGCGTCATCCGACTCGGCCCACAGCTCCATCAGCTCGGACGGCTCGGTCGTGACACGGTCGAGGGCCTGACGGGCGAGATCGCGCAGGCCGGTGAGATCAGGAAGGAGCTCTTCCGGCCCGTAAACGGGATCAGCAGGCCCACCTCCGGGACACTGCGCCGCGACGAGGGCGGCCGCGGCCACGGCTACCTCTGATTCGGGCGCTTCGAGGTAGTCCACGGTGTCGATCACACGTGTGAGTGCGCCGCGAACGATGCCCTCGCGTTCGTCGGCGGCTGCCTCGTCAAGGTCGCCGCAGAAGTCCGCTGCGGTGTCGTTGTCGAAGGGGCCGACGTCCCAAGTGCCCATAGTCTCTCCCGATCACGGTGCCGACCGAGGAATCCTGACAGAGGCCACTGACAGCGGTGTCGGCCGCGCGGTCCGGACCAGCCTGAAGTACGTCGGGGTTCGGGAACGGCTTTCAGGCATCGCAGAGCTTGGACGAGATGCGGATGATGGTGCGGTGAAGGGCATCAGCGAGAACCACGTGAAGGTCCATTTCCGGCTGGAGGTGGACGAGGATGGCTGGCCGCCGGTGTTGTCCGGTTCGGCACGTCACGTTTCCATGGTGGTGCGGTTGTTGATGTGCCGGATGGTGTCTGCGGCCGTACCGCCGAGGACGGTGTGGTTGCGGTAGGTGGTGAGCAGGGGGAGGGAAGAGCGGTCTCCTACGCGGGCGAGCAGGCTTATCACGGTGGCGGTGCGGTCGTTGGCTTGGGGGTGCGGGAAGAGTGAGGTCAGGCGATCCGGAGCGCTCAGGCCGTGGTGCAGAACTGCGCGGGCCTGGGCGGGGAAAGCGTCGATGATGCGACCGAGCGCGCTCGTGCGGATGTCCTGGGCGTACATGGCGGCGTACCGGAACTGCTGGAAGGGGTCAACGGCGGCGTCCAGGAGACAAGTAATGAGCCGATCCCACAGTGGTGTGCAGCGTGCGTGCTGTTCATCCACGCTGAGGCCGGGGCGGTGGAGCCAGAACAGGACCTGCCCGTAGCAGCGCCATGCGTCGGCGTCGGCGCGTTGGTGGCCGTCCAGGATCGGGGGAGGGGAGGGTAGGTGGGCGGCGCAACCTTCGATGCCGAGCAGGTGGCAGCTGACGGCATCGTGCCTGAAGGGACCATGGTCCAGGTGGGAGGCCCAGTACTGGAAGATTGGCAGCGCGGTTCGGTCCTTCGCATGTACGAGCTCCTTGAGGACGACGTCCGTGAAGAGGTTGGCGTTGCCTTCCCGCACAGCGAGGATCAGCAGTGCGCGGCGCGCGGCCAGCTCAAGGGCATCGATCGCTTCGATGAACGGCGCAGAGATCACTTCTTCGAACTGACTCTCCACGATTCTTTTGGCGCGGGCATGGGCGTCGGGCGGCTCGGGACTGGCGAGGAGGAGGGAGATCTCCTCGGCGATGTCGTCAACGGCGTAGGGCGAGGTGAGCCCTTCGCCCACCGCGTCGACCAAGCAGGCGGCGACGTCACCGCCGCCGTCCATCTATGGCTCGTCGAAAACGGACGCATCCGCCCCGACGCCCACATCACCCACCTTGAGATCCGCACCTGGCGCCCCCGCTGACGAAGGCCCGTCAGGGCGAAGAACCACCGTCACAGACACACATCGACGCAAAGGGAAGAACCGTCAAGACCTGTGGATCAAGTCAGTTGGGCTGGTGGCGGGCCGTAGCTGACGGTGCGCTGCGTTTCGAACGCGGCGGGTTCGTAAGGGAAGACGCTGCTCGACCCCACCCACTCTGTCCAGCGCGGAGAGAAACCTTTCCCTACCTACCTGTCCAGCTCCATAAGTAAGCCTCTTTATCAGGAAAGCCGCCCGTAACACCCGTCCAGGCGGTTACCGTCTGCGTTCATGCGGATCTTGCACACCTCGGACTGGCATCTCGGCCGTCAATTGCATCGCGTGCCCCTCCTCGCGGAGCAGCGCACGTTCCTCGAGCACCTACTGGACACGGTGCGCCAGGAGCACGTCGAGGCGGTGGCCGTTGCGGGCGACGTGTTCGACCGCGCTATCCCGCCCTTGGACGCGATTGACTTGTTCAACTGGGTCCTTGGAGAGCTTGCCGATCTTCAGGTGCCGCTCGTCATGATCAGCGGGAACCATGACTCGCCGCGTCGACTGGGCGTCAACGCCCGGTTGATCGAGCGCGCGGGGATCCACCTGCGGACCAGCGTAGAGGACTGCGCCCGCCCCGCCGTCCTGCACGACGAGCACGGACCGGTCGCCTTCTACGGCCTGCCCTACCTCGAACCAGGCCTGGTCCATGCCCATTTCGGGGCGGAGAAACCCACCCACCACGCTGTGCTCAGCGCGGCGATGGACAGGGTCCGCACCGATCTCGCGGCCCGCCCGGACAACACCCGGTCAGTCGTTCTGGCCCACGCCTTCGTCACCGGAGCCGACACCAGCGACAGCGAGCGTGACATCACCGCCGGCGGCGTTCCCTCGGTCAGCGCCTCCATCTTCACCGGGGTCGGCTATGTAGCACTGGGGCACCTGCACCGCTGCCAGCAGATCAGCGAACGCATCCGCTACAGCGGATCCCCGCTGGCCTACTCCTTCTCCGAGGCCGACCACCCCAAGGCCACGTGGCTGATCGACCTGGGCGCCCGCTCCGACCTCACGGCCCGCAAGGTTCCCTGCCCTCTGCCTCGCCACATGCGTCAGCTGACCGGCACTCTGAACGACCTCCTCACCCAACCCGAGCACACCGAGTACGAAGACTGCTGGCTGCACATCACGCTCACCGACACCGACCGGCCCCACATGGCCATGGAACGTCTGCAGCAGCGCTTTCCCCACGCCCTGAAGCTGAGCTTCTCCCAGCAGCAGCGCACCGAAGAAGAGTCCTACCGGTCCCGCGTCAACGGTCGCAGTGACCACGAGATCACGCTCGGCTTTCTCCACCATGTCACCGGCGTCCCCGCCACCACCCCGGAGCAGAACCTGCTGCAAGAAGGACTCGAAAGCGTCCGTACCGCAGCCGCCGCACGAGAGGCCAGCTGATGTATCTCCACCACCTGACCGTCCAGGCATTTGGACCCTTCGCCCGCACGGAAGCCGTCGACTTCGACGCCCTGACCAGTAACGGCCTGTTCCTGCTGCGCGGCGACACCGGGGCCGGGAAGACCAGCATCCTGGACGCCGTCTGCTTCGCCCTCTACGGCACCGTGCCCGGCATCCGCCCCACCCACCGCCTGCGCAGCGACCACGCCCCGACCGACACGCGCACGCATGTCATTTTGGAGTTCAGCGCAGCCGGCCGCCGCCTCAAGATCATGCGAAAGCCCAAGCAGACCTACCCCAGCAAACGTGCGAAGACCGGCACTGCCACTGCCGAGGCCACCGTCGAGCTGCATCAGTGGACCGACACCGATGGTGTTGCAGGGTGGGAGCCGGTCAGCGCCAACCATCAGGACACCGCCAGGGAGATCGAAGCGGTCCTGGGGCTGTCCAAGGAACAGTTCTGCCAGGTCGTCCTCCTGCCGCAAGGAGACTTCGCTACGTTCCTGCGGTCCGACGCCAAAGACCGCGCTGTGCTGCTGCGCCGGCTTTTTGACACCGGGCGCTTCCAGGAACTGCAGGCGTGGCTCACCAACCGAAGCAAAGCCACACGGAAGGACCTCGACGAGGTCACCACCACCCTGCAGCAGCTCAGTGAACGCATCCACCAGGAAGCCGGCCCCCTCCTCTACCAGGAGGGCACCAGTGCGGACGAGGTCGCCCGACCCGACGTCCAGCACCCTGCCGACGTTTTGCCCTGGGCCCAGCACCTGCGCACCCGCGCCCAGAACGCCCACGCCGCGGCGGTGGCCGACGAGGAACACAGCGACACCGAACATCAGCAGGCCAAGACCGAACACCAGCGCACCATCGAGCTCGCGAACCAGCAAGCCCAGCATGCACAGGCCCAGGCACGACGTGCAGCTCTCGATGACAAGGCTGCCGGCCATCCGCGGATCCGCTCACAACTGGACAGTGGCCGGCGCGCCGAACGGCTGCGTCCCCTCCTGGACGCCGTGAAGCACACTTCGCTTGTCCAGGGTGAGGCCGCGACGGCCGAGGACGACGCCCGCATGCTGCTGTCCGACGAGCACCGTCGTGCCGACATTCCCCACCTGCGGGTCGTCCTCGAGCAGCACCATGCCGAGAGAGGCCGCGTCGAAGGGCTGCTGCCCGACGAACAGCACCACACGCAGCTCGGCGTCCAGATCACCGAGCTCAGCACCAAGGAAGAGCAGGCACGTGCCGACCTCGAAGAAGCCGGGCAATGGCTGGCTGCATGGCCTGCCCTGGAAGCCGAACACACCGGCCGCCTCGGTGACATGACCAAGGCCGCCGACCAGGTACCTCAATGCGAGCAGGACATACAGACACTCAACGCCCATCTCAAGGCCGCACGCCGCCGCGACACCCTCACCACCGAGCTCGCCTCAGCCACACAAGCGGAAACCGACCGCGCCGCTGGAGCCCTCGAGGCCAAGAAGCTATGGCTGGACCTGCGCGAACGCCGTCTGGACGGCATGGCCGGGGAGCTGGCCGCTGAACTCACCGACGGAACCCCGTGCTCGGTCTGCGGCTCACCCGACCACCCGGCCCCAGCACAACGCCAACCCGACCAACCCACACGCGAGGACGAGGAAAAGGCCCGCACCCTCCACGAACAGGCCGACACGCTGCACGTCCAGGCCAGCCGTCACCGCAACGACCTTGCCACCCAACATGCAGAAGCGGCCGGAGCAGCAGGCCCCGCTCCCTGCGACGAACTCAAGACACAGCTCAAAAAGGCCCAGAAAGCCCACCGGGCCGCATGCGACGCAGCCGCCGCGCTGCCCTCGGCTCAGGAGGCACTGACCCGACTCCGCACAGAACACGACACCCGCACCCAGCAACGCCAGGAAGCCCAGGACCGCGTGACCGAGTGCCAGGCACGCACCAAGGCCCTGGCCCAGCAGCAGAGCACCCTCGCCGACACCCTGGCCGCCGCACGCGGCACGGCCACCACGCTCGGCGAACGCACTACTGAACTCAGCCGCACCGCTAAGGGCCTGTCCGGCGCCATCGACGCCGCCCAGTCGGCAGCCGACGCAGCTGCCCGCCACCGTGACGCGACGGCCACCGCCACCACCACCGCCCACGACACCGGGTTCCCGACTCTCGACGAGGCAACCGCCGCCCTCCAGGACCCAGCGCTCCTGAAGCAGTGGAGCCAGGAACTTGACCAGTGGGACAAGGACGACGCCGTCGTCACCGACCTCCTGAAAACCCCGAATCTGCTCGAGGCCGGCCTCCAACCCCCCGCCGACCCGCAAGCCGCAGCCGACGCTCTACTCCGGGCCGAAGACCGCATGAAGAAGACCGCCGCGGCCCGCCAGCAGGCCGCCGACTGTGTCACCGCCTTGACCGCCCTGATCTCCACCCTCGAAGCCCACCTCAGCGACCTGGAACCCCTGCAGGCCCGCCACGCCCTGGCTGACCGCCTGGCTGGCATCGCCTCCGCCGCCACCACCGCCAACACCCTCAGCATGGAGCTCGAGGCCTACGTCCTGGCCGCCCGTCTCGAAGAGATCGCCGACGCAGCCAACATCCGACTGCAGGCCATGACCTCGGAGCGCTACCTCCTCCAGCACAGCGCCGACAAGGACGCAGGCCGACGCGGACGCCTCAAGTCCGGCCTGGGACTGAGAATCCTCGACACATGGACCGGCACCGAACGCGAAACCTCCACCCTCTCCGGCGGCGAGACCTTCACAGCCTCCCTCGCCCTCGCCCTCGGCCTGGCCGACGTCGTCACCCAGGAAGCCAGCGGCCGCCCGCTGGGAACCCTGTTCATCGACGAAGGCTTCGGCACCCTCGACGAACAGAACCTGCAAGAGGTCATGGACGTCCTGGACCAACTACGCGCCGGAAACCGGGCAGTGGGCATCGTCAGCCACGTCGCCGAACTCAGCCGCCGAATCCCCAGCCAGCTGAACGTGAGGAAACACCGCAACGGCTCCACACTGCGCCCGTTGATCAGCACCGATCTGTAACGTCAGAGCCACCGGGCAGGGGAGCACCAACCAGCACGCCCCTCGCCCCGCCGGCCACCGCATCCGCGGCGCGCAAAAAGATACCGTCCCGACCAAGAACCGGCCAGGAGAGCATGCCGACCGCCGCCATCGAGCTCCGCCCCCACCAGAAGGAAGCGGTCGCCGCCGCCACCCGCACGCTGCGCACCCACCCCCGGGCGAGTGTCATCGCGGCGTGCGGCACCGGGAAAACTCTGATCGCCGCCCGCACCACGGCCCGCGTCGCTCCCCACGGCCGGGTCCTGGTGCTGGTGCCGACCCTGGACCTGCTGTCTCAGACAGTGCGGTCCTGGCACGCGGCCGGCCGCAAAGGCCCGGCGGTAGCTGCCTGTTCGGCACGCCAGGCCCTGGACCACCCCTCAGCCGGCGACATCCCGATGACGACGAAACCAGCTGAGCTGGCCGAACTCACCACCCGCACAGGGCCCGTGACCGTGTACGCCACCTACGCCTCCCTGCCCACCGTCATCAACGCTCACCGCGACCACCACCTGCCGCCCTGGGACCTCGTCGTCGTCGACGAGGCCCACCGCACCGCCGGCCGCCTCGGCAAAGCCTGGGCCGGCATCCACCACGACGACCAAGTCCCCGCCACCCGGCGCCTCTACCTCACCGCGACCCCCCGCATCGGGGACCCCGACACCGACCACAGCGACACCCCCGTCGCCTCCATGGACGACGAAACCCTCTTCGGCCCCGTCGCCTGGCGCCTCACCCTCTCCGACGCCATCGACCTCGGCCTCCTCGCCGACTACCAGATCCTCGTCCCCGTCATCCAGGACACCGACCTGCGCGACTGGCTCGCAACCGCTCCCCGTTCCGGCGCCGACGGACTTCGCCTGGCAGGGCACCAAGTAGCGGTCCTGCGCGCCATCCACGACCACCAGCTGCGCCGCGTCCTGACCTTCCACCATCGCGTGGCCGACGCCCGCGCCTTCGCCACCACCCTCCCCGACACCGCAGCCATCCTCCCCACCGACCTCCAGCCACCTGGCCTGTGGTCACAGTGGATCAGCGGCACCCACTCGCCCCGGACCCGCCGCCGCATCCTCCTCGAATTCGCCACCCACACCCACCCCGAACAGCCCGCCGTCCTCGCCAACGCACGCGTACTGGGCGAGGGCATCGACGTTCCCACTATCGACGCCGTCGTCTTCGCCGCCCCCAAGAACAGCCCCGTCGACACTGTCCAGGCCGTCGGCCGCGCCCTACGGCAAACCCCCGGTGCGGGGAAGAAGGCCACCCTGATCGTCCCCGTCTACCTCACGCCCGAGGAAGACCCCGACGACCTCCTCGGCGCCGACGCCTACACCCCCCTGTGGCGTACCGTCCAAGCACTGCGTGCCCACGACGAGCGCCTCACCGCACGCCTCGCCGACCCACGCACCCACCGCCCCACCCTCGGCAACGAGGACCCCGGCGCCTGGCTCCACTTCGACAGACCCACCCAGCAGGATGAAGTCGCCCTCGCCCTGACCCTGCGCGTCCTCAACCCCAAGAGCGCCGAATGGCGCCGCGGCCTGGCCGCAGCCCGCCGCTACCACCGCACCCACCACCACCTCGACGTCCTGCAGGCCTACGAGGACTCGACCGGCTACCCGCTGGGCCGCTGGCTGACCTGGCAGCGCCACCTCCACACCACCGGCGCCCTCGATCCTGCCCGCACCACGGCCCTCGAGCGTCTGGACATCGTCTGGAACCCCCGCCGGCAGGCCTTCGAACGCGGCCTCGCCCACGCGGCCGCCTACGCCACAGCCCACGGACATCTGGCCGTCCCCGTCGATCACCAGCACGACGGCTTCGCGCTGGGCCGCTGGCTTGCCACCCAACGTAAACGCGCCGACCAGCTCACCCCAGAGCGGGCCCGAGCACTCCACGACCTTGATCCGAACTGGAACCCGCCCTGGCCGGTGACCTGGCAGCGCGCCTACCACGCCGCCCGCCGCCACAGAGAAGCCGGACGAACGCTTACTGGCATCCCCCGCGACTACGTCACAGACGAGGGTCTGCGCCTGGGGGAGTGGCTCCACACCCAACGAAACCGACGCCCGGCAGACCCCGCGCAACAAGATCTCCTCACTCACCTGGGCCTGCCCCAAGGCATGCCGGCACGGCAGCCGAAACCCGACGGACTCTCCGCCCGCGACCGAGCCTTCCACCGCGGGCTCGCGGCAGCGAAGGCGTTTCGCGCCCGCGAGGGACACCTCGACGTGCCGCAACGCCACATCGAAGCCCTGGGCCCAGAACCGGTGCGCCTTGGTCAATGGGTCAGCAACATCCGACGCCGATGGGACCGCCTGGCTTCCGACCGCCGACAGGCCCTCCAAGAGGTGGGCCTGCAGGTCCCGGCACACGACCTGACAGACGGCGCCCCCAAGAACTGACGGACTGCTCTGCCACGGTCTCACCCGCCCACCGCCGCGTGCCTGGCGCTCTACGCGCAGCACCGGCAGTTGGATCCCGCGCGGCCGGGCCGTGCACCCCCGCCGGGGGACCGGCTGCTCGACAGTCCAGATCGTGACGGCCGAGATGTTCCCAGATCGGAGACAAGGCCGGTATACGGCGCAGGTTCGCCTGCCAGGCATGCGAGGCGCGGGCCGGACTCACTGGCCGAGCTCGGTCAGATGTCCGCCGACACGGTGCTGTCGCTCGGCTTCACACCGACGATGAGGTCCCCGTCTCCGGTGCTGGCCGCAAGTGACGCCTTCCAGATCCGCTCCTTCCACTCCGGGGGCCAGCCGGTTGACGCGTCCCACCGGATGCCTTCGAGATCGACGCCGTCCAGGTCCACCAGCTGCAGGTCAGCTCCCCGAAAGTCGGTGCTGGCCTCCTCGACCGCAGCCACGGCCCTGGACAGGGACAAGGCTTCCCTGTGCGCCAGGTCGAGATCGTCCGCCAGGTCCTGCGACACCTCGAGCATGCCGAGCCACGAGGCCTCCGACACATGGAAGTAGGGGGACAGCTCACTGTCGAGCAGCTGCTTGGAGCTGCGGGCCTGTGCCACGAGTCGCTCCGTGCAGGTGGACAGGTAGTCCTCCACCTCCTGCACGTAGTCGTACCCCGCCAGTGCCAGCGGCAGCTGCACGTGCTGAGGCAGAGCAAGTACCCGTCCCATGCCGCTGCTCACCCGCAGGAGCCTGTCGCAGGTCGCGTCCGCAAGCCTCTCCTCCTCGAGGTCGGCGATGAGATCCTGAACCGCGTCCACCGCATCCCCCATCACCTTCACCACATTCAGCGGCCAGTACCGCCGAGCACAGTTCATCGCCTGCTCGCGATACTTGAGCCGGACTGATGCCGGCCGTTGCATCAGCAGTCCCTCGGCCGGCGCCGCGCTGCCCACAACGGCAGCTTCGCCGGGTCCTCTCCGGTTGAGGGCCAGACGTCCCACCACCGCATCTCCCGTCCGGCGATGCACAGACGCCAGCAGGCGGCCCAGCATCTGGTCTGGATCCCGCAGCTCGGGCGGGCCGCCACTGCTCATCAGACCGTCGTAAACAGCAATTCCCAACTGCTCATGTGTACGCGTGTCGGCGTACGGACTTAGATCCCCAGTCGCGTACCTTTCTTCGTCCCCACCTGTCAGGCCACGTCCGTCTCGCGCTCGATGGCCTGGAGGCGGTTCTTGAGCCGGTAGCTGGGGCCGTTGATCGGGACGACTTCGCAGTGGTGCAGGAGGCGGTCGAGGATCGCGGTGGCGAGGACTTCGTCGCCGAAGACCTGGCCCCATTCGCTGAAGGTCTTGTTGGACGTGAGGATGATCGAGCCCTTCTCGTAACGCTTGGAGATGACCTGGAACACCAGGTTCGCCTCGGCGCGTTCGAGGGGCTGGTAGCCGACTTCGTCGACCACGAGGACGCTCGGCCGCAGGTAGGAGCCGAGTTTGCTGGTCAGCCGTCCTGCCGCTTCAGCGGCTTTGAGGTTGCGGACCATGTCGTCGAGGCTGGTGAAGTAGATCGAGTAACCGGCCCGGCAGGCCGCGACCGCCAGTGCGATCGCGATGTGGGTCTTGCCGACTCCGGGCGGCCCGAGCAGGGCCGCGTTGGCCTTGGCCTCGATGAAGGAGAGGGTGGCGAGGTCTTTGACCTTGCGCGGGTCGAGGTCCGGCTGGAACGAAAAGTCGTACTCATCGAGCGTCTTGTGGTGCGGCAGCCGGGAGAGCCGCAGACCCTGGCGGAAGCGGCGGTCGTCGCGGACGGCGAGTTCCTCGGAGAGGACCAGGTCGAGGAAGTCGAGGTAGCCGAGCTTGCCCTCGTCCGCGCGTCGGTTGAACTCGTTGATGGTTTCTGCCAGATGGGGCAGGCCGAGCTTCGCGGCCGTGGTGCGGATGCGGTTGCCGGTCAGCTCGCTCAAGACGATTCCTTCGGGGTGCGATGGGTGGTGAAGGGGCGGGTGCCGGTCAGTTCGTCATAGACCGACAACGGCCGGCGGCCGACCTCGACCTGGGTGGCGGCGGCCCGGTTCAGCAGGGCCTGCAAGGGCCCGGCTTCCTCGCCCAGAGGGCGGTGGTGACGCGGCTGGGCGGGGACTTCGCCGGTGGTTGTCCGGCGGTTCTTGCCGGTGGGCAGCCCGTCCCAGTGCTGTTCCTCGACGACTCGGACCCCGCGGCCGACCGCCCTCGGGTGCGTGGCCAATAGCGTTTCGCCGTGCAGGTCGGGGACCGTGGCATGCAGCATGACCTGGGATTTCGTGGCCCGGATCTCGATGAGCTGGCGAGGGCGGACCTTGCGGGCGGGCACCGAGTAAAGGTTGCCGCCAAACGCGATCAGACAGTCCTTGCCGACCGGCCGCAGGTGCCGTTCGGCCACCAGATACGGGGTCGGCGGCAGCGTCTTGAGGGCTGTGTGGTCCCGTGCGGCCCGGTGCCCGATCACCTCACGGTGGGTCTTGTGGATCTGTGCTCGCCGCCTGGGCACCCAGGCCGTGAACGCGGCGTCCATCTCCTCGACCGAGGAAAAGGCCCGCCCGGAGAGGACGTGGTCGCGGACGATCAGCACCTGGCGTTCGACCCGGCCTTTGCCGGTGGGCCGGTAGGCGGCCAGCACGTCGATGTCGAAGTCGTAGTGCCCGGCGAAGCCGACAGCTTCCGGATGCAGCGGGACCGCCTCGCCCGGAGCGACGTGCCGACGCACGACCGTCTTGGTGCGGTCGTAGACAATCGTCATGGGCACCCCTCCGAAGTGCGCGAACGCCCGCCGGTGGCAGTCGAAAAAGGTCTCCAGATCCTGGCTCGTGGTGAAGCAGCAGAACGGATCACGGGAGTACGAGAGGGTCATGTGGAACGAATAGACCTTGCCGATGCCCATATGCGTGAGGATCTTGCCCTCGTCGCCCCAGTCGACTTGCGCCTGGGCGCCGGGGATCACCTCGAACCGCCGGTGCAGGCCCGCCAGCTCCTTCGGCGTGATCCCGAGTTCCTCGGCCACCCTGGGACGGGCTTCCTGAACGTAGAGCTTGACCCGCTGGTAGTTCCCGGTGAACCCGTACTCCGCGACCAGCCGCTCATGAATGACCGCGGCCTTCATCAGGACCTCGGCCCGCAGCATCGCATCGACCAGCGGCGCGAACTCGTCGATCACCCTCGCCCGGGACCGCCCGTTCGGCGACCGCCGCGGCGGCGTCGCCGGCCCCGGCCCCGACAGGTACTTCCGGACCGTCTTGCGATCCAGCCCCGTCTCCCGGGCGATCTCCGACAGGCTCAGCTTCCCGGACTCCAACAGCCCACGGAAACGCCGCAGTTCCAACCAACGCTCCGAATCCAAGAGCATCGCCAGGCCCCTCTCCGCTGCTACACCAACAAGCAGCAGAGTGCCGAGCACCACGCCTCACCGCATCAACAACTGTCCCTATTCATCCGTACGAAGCTGGGGACGTAACTGTGTACGCCGACAACGCGCCAGCAGAGTCTCGAAACGTTCGGCTGCCCGGTCGCTGCTCATCGCTCCTCCTCCATAATCCTGTTGCCCGACCCTTCAAGTCCGAGCCTTTCCTTAAGCGTTGCCCGAGCCCTGGAGAGGTTCTGGCGGGCAGCCTCGGGTGTGATCCCCATCGACTCAGCGCTTTCCTGTGTCGTGAACCCGTCCAGCGTCCATGCCATCGCAGCACGCTGCTTGGCCGGCAACGTCAACAGAAGCTCGATCACGCGCCGTTCCTCGGACCCGAGTTCCGCGGCATGAGCAGGCGACTGCCAGTGTGCTGCCGGGGTGTCCGGAACCTTTTCGCAGGGCTCTTCCCGCACCTGTTGCCGTAACCAGGAACGCCAGGCCACTTTGCGTAGCCATGCCTTGGGGTACTGGATGCTCGTTCCCGGCCGGCACATCTGAGTGAAGGCATCCTGGGCGGCGTCCTGGGCCTCGTTCCAGGAGGCTCCGTGCAGCAGCAGGAAGCGCACGAGACCGGGATATTCGGCGTGGTGCATATCCTCGGCAAGGTCCCGGCCCTGCAGGTCCACAGGAGGCAGTTGATCCAGTGGATCGCTGGCCGCGTCCTCCATGACGGCTCACCCCGGCCTCCGACAGGCAGCTGCCGCCGCAGCCCGCAGAACGTGACAGCAAGCTGCCCTGAGCGTGCTCGGCGAGCAGTCGGGACACATGGTGGCTCCGTTCACTTCCGCCGACAGCGTTTGTCCGTGACTGTGGGCAGCAGATAGCGATTACCGGGGCGCTGAATGTTCACGAGTTTTGGCGGCGCCTCCGGCGGGTGGGTGCTGTCTACCGCCGCCGTTTGTCTTCGGCGCCCTGGTACGTAAGCAGGTCGCCTGGCTGGCAGTCGAGGACCTCGCAGATGCGGGTCAGCGTGGTGAAGCGGATCGCGCGGGCCCGGCCGTTCTTCAGGATGGACAGGTTCACGTTGGTCACGCCGACCCGGGAGGCGAGCTCCGCGAGGGTCATACCGCGCTCGCTGAGCATGCGGTCGAGATGGACCTCGATCCCATGGCTGTCGTTGTCGTCCGGCGCCATCACACCGTCCCTTCCAGATCCTCCCGCATGGCCACCCCGGCGCGCATGACACGGGCGAACGTGAGGATGCCCAGGGCCGTGAAGACGAGTGCGAAGGGAGGCTGCCAGGCCGCCAGCCAACCGTCCACATCGAAGGTGTAGTCCTGGGCCAGGGTCGCCAGTAGCGCCGCGTGCGCGCCGGCTTCCACCACCTCTGCGACCAGGCAGCCGAGCAGCAGCCACCAGCCTGCGATCCGCAGGTGCTTGGCGGTTCGTGTGGTGAAGACGCCCTCGCGGGACGCGCCCTGTATCAAGCGGTTGAGTAGGAACAGGACACCCAGGACCAGCAGCACCGAGGGGAAGCCGCCGAGGAAGTCGAACAGCCGCTGAGCACCGTCGGCGTGATCAGTGCAGTAGGACGGGCGGGTCATGACCTCGACCCCCGCATGGGGCCGGAACCTGCCGGTAAACCCGTCCGTGCTGAAGTCCGAGCGGGACTCGGCACACACGTTCGAACCACCCCACCCCAGGCCCAGCTTGGTGCCGACCAGGGGTCCCGCGGCACCGACGACGAGGCCCACGAGCAACAGTCGGTAGACGCCCCGGACCACAGTGGCGACCGGCTCCAGCAGTCTGGCCTCGGCACGGTCGCCATGTGACGGCGGTCCATCCGGCAGCTCGGACCCCTTGGTTCTCTGCACCTCAGCAGGCATCAGCAACCGCCTCTTCGTATCGAATATCGATGTTATCGAAGAACGATAAGAGCGAGTGCGGCAGTGGTCAACCCCTCCGGACACCCGCCAACGAGCCCCAACGCCGCCCGGCGCATCTCCCCGAATCGGGGGGCGTCACGCCGGATCGCCGCGTACGGCGGCACCTTCGATATCTGCGGCAAAACCAGCACCCTTCACCAGCGGCACAACGATGCGGCCTGCGCAAGGATCGACGCGCTGCCAGAAACCGTGAACATCAACCATCCGTCCAGCTTGGCGCCTCCCAAACGAACTCATCGACATTGATCACGCCACGGGGTCACCGTGTGCCGCGGCACGTCGTCGTCGGCGGCGTCGTAGAAGATGTGCTCGATCTCCAGGCAGACCCGGTCGGTAGAGATGCCGTACGTGACCGTGCACTTCGCCGACTGATCCGCCGCGCGGTATTCGGCCAGGTCCGATGGCTTTGTGCCATTCGTCAGCAACCCGCCTCCGACATCACTGACGCCCGGCTACACAAGAAGGCTGGGGTTGGCGTGCTGCCGTCACCGTGTGGTGACGGCCGGCCGATGGGGGAGGTCTGGACGGTTGCTGACGATCAATGTGGCTGTGCTGCTCGCGGTCATCGTCGTTATTCGGTTGCGTCGGCGTACGCACTCTCGGAGTCGGCTGGACGAGAAGTTCACCGTTGTCATCGTTCTTGCCCTAGGGGTGCTCATCGCACCAACACCGGTGGGCCGGGGAATCATGGACTTCCTCGGCCAGCTCGCGAGCGGCGTCACCCAGGCCGGCCGATGAGCCCCCGCGCACGCAAAGGCCGGGCGGCGGCGACCAGGCGGCCGTCGGCACGGCGACGGACCCGCAGGCCGGGCAAGCGGAGGCAGCAGGCGGACGACCGGCTGATCGGATTCCTCGTGGCCGCGGCCCTGGCCATCGCCTTGGCCGTGGCCGTCGTCAACTGGTTTCTGGCCCACTGGTGGATCCTGATCGTCATCGGCACGCTCGCGGCGCTGGCCGGCGGCGGCTGGCTCTACCAGAAGCAGCAGAAGGCGCGGTGGGAAGCGGTCCGCGCGCAGGGTCTGCGGTACGGGCTGTCCCAACTGGACGCCCTGCACCACTCCCAGTTTGAGGACGCGGTGCGAGACCTGATGCGCCGCGACGGCTGCCAGGATGCCGTCCGGGTGGGTGGCGGAGGGGACCTGGGTGCTGATGTGAAGGCCACCGATCCCTACGGGCGGCGCTGGGTGATCCAGTGCAAACACCGCCGCAACGGCCTCGCCGGCTCCGCAGTCGGCACACCCGAACTTCAAGTTCTCAACGGCACCGCCCGCCAGGTCCACGGCGCCGACATCGCGGTCATCGTGACGAACGGCCGGGCCACCGCGCCCGCCGTGGCCTTCGCCAAGCAGCAGCGCCTCCACGTTGTCGACCGCCACACCCTCGCCGTGTGGGCGTCCGGCTCACGCCCCCTGTGGGAACTGCTGCGGGCCGTCCCGCCGCCCCGCAAACCGACCGCTCTTTCCTGAGCAGACCGGTGGCAGCGGGCTGCCTCCCCGATGCCACCGCGCCGGGCCCGGCAAAAACTGCCGGAGCTGTCGCCTGGCAGCGGGGTTCGATGGGTTGGAGTTCGGTGTCCGGTGCCCGCGATATCGTGAGGCTTCTGATGTCTATTGTTTTTCATGATCTGGCGGGAGCGTGCCGCGTGCCTGAGGACCCCAACGCTCACAGCGAGCTCGCTGCCCTGACCCGGCGCTTCGAAGAGGGCTCGGCTCAGGACTCCCGCGAGTTCGGGATCATCAAGTCCGACCTCACCGCGGTGCGCCTGCAGGTCGGGAACCTGGACCAGAAGGTCGAGAACCTCAGCGGCCACGTGACCCAGCGTCTGGACGGTCTGGAGCGGAAGATCGACGGCTTCATCGACGAGCAGCGCACGGTCAACGCGACCATGGTCGAGCTGCTGTCCTCGCTCGTGGGCAAGAGCACCGACACCCAGTGACCTCACGGCCCGGCGGCTGAACAGCTGGCCAGGGTGAAATCGGGGCCCGGACCACATGTGGTCCGGGCCTCGATCCGTGTGCGGTCCGGACCCACGAACCTCCGCCTCGGCGCCGCGCTGGGGCTGCGGCTATCGGCAGGTACGGGTACGTCGGGTGTGGACGAGGTGCTGCCAGCGGGCGCGGACGGCGTCGGGGCTGTCGATCCACTGCGTGGTGGTGGGACCGGGCAGGGGCAGGCCGGCCATGTGGTGGGCGATGTCGGTGAAGTAGGCGAAGTCGCCGGTCGCGGTGAGTTCGTGCAGGCGGCCGATGGTGGCGGCCAGCTCCTGGTCCTCCTCGCGCACGGCGTGGTGGAAGGCGACGGCAAGCTCCACGAACCGGTGGAGGAAGGGCAGCCCCGCGCCCGTGATGTCGGTGTTCCTGCGTGAACGCGGCAGGCGTGGCCTGCCGTGCGAGGAGCTGTATCGACAACTGTTCAATCCGCAGTTGTATCTACTGGCCTACGGGCGGATCTACGCCAACCATGGCGCAATGACGCCCGGGGTCACGTCGGAAACCGTGGACGGCATGTCGCAGCGGAAGATCGACCGGATCATCGAGGCGATGCGTCACGAGCGCTACCGCTTCCGTCCGGTCCGGCGTGTCCATATACCGAAGAAAAACGGGAAGACGCGTCCGTTAGGGCTGCCCACCTGGTTGGACAAGCTCGTCGGTGAAGTGATCCGCCTGTTGTTGGAGGCATATTACGAGCCGATATTCTCCGACCGCTCCCATGGATTTCGTCCCCGCCGTGGCTGCCACACCGCATTGCGGGAGGTGGACCATACCTGGACCGGGACGTCCTGGTTCATCGAAGGGGACATAGCCGACTGCTTCGGCAGCCTGGACCACCGGGTCCTGCTGTCGATCCTCGGCGAGAAGATCCATGACCAACGGTTTCTGCGGCTGGTGCGCAACATGCTCAAGGCCGGATACCTGGAGGACTGGAAGTGGGGTGCCACGCTCTCGGGAGCGCCGCAAGGCGGAGTGGCCTCCCCGGTCCTGTCCAACATCTACCTGCACAAGCTGGACGAGTTCGTCGAGACAGTCCTTGTTCCGGAGTACACCCGAGGGAAGCGCCGGGCCCGAAACCCGGCCTATCTGGAGTTGCAGAATCTGCTGGCGAAAGCCCGCCGGCGCGGTGACCGGGTCCAGGCCCGTGCACTGCGTCAGCGGATGGTCAGCCTGCCGAGTGCGGATCCGAACGATCCAGAATATCGCAGGCTGCGCTACATACGCTATGCGGACGATCACCTCCTTGGTTTCACCGGACCGAAAGCCGAGGCTGAGCAGATCAAGCAGAGCCTGGCCCAGTTCCTGCGTGACGAACTCAGACTGGAACTGTCCCAGGAAAAGACGCTGATCACTCATGCCCGCACCGGGGCAGCGAGGTTTCTCGGCTACGAGATCACGACCCAGCACAACGACACGAAGAAGACCGGCCGTTACCGTCGGGTCAACGGCCAGATCGCTCTCCGTGTCCCACGGGACGTGATCAAAGCAAAGTGCGCCCCCTACCTTGACCGCGGAGAACCCGCGAAGAGGACGGCCCTGACCAACAGCACCGATCACGCGATCGTGGCGACCTTCGGGACCGTCTACCGGGGCGTTGTCCAGTACTACCTGCTTGCCGGAGACGTCTTCCGGCTGCATCGGCTGCAATGGGTCATGGAAACTTCCATGCTCAAGACCCTCGCAGCCAAGCACCGTTCATCGGTGTCGAAGATGGCCGCCAAGCACAAGGCCAGAATCGACACGCCCAACGGGCCCCGAGTCTGTTTCGAGTCCCGTATCGAGCGGAAGAACAGGAAACCACTGGTCGCACGGTTCGGTGGAATTCCTCTCCAACGGCAGCGAGCGGCGGAACTCGCCGACCGCGAGCCGGTCCGGGTGGACTATCCGCAAAAGGAACTCATCGCGAGACTCCTGGCGGACACCTGCGAAATCTGCGGAAGTAAGGGCAACGTGCAAGTGCACCACGTCCGCGCTCTCGCCGACCTCGCGCATGCCGGATGGCAGCCTTCCGACTGGGCGCGCGTCATGCTTCAACGACGCCGCAAAACGGTCGTGGCCTGCGATGTTTGCCACGACCGCATCCATTCAGAACGGCCAGCCAGAACATTCACGCCGTAGTCACTGGAGAGCCGGATGACAGGGAAACCGTCATGTCCGGTTCGGCGGGAGGCCGCGCGGAACAGGATCTGCCACGACAGACACCTCACCGCGCGGCCGACCCAACCGCCTGGCTGCACCAGTTCAAACGCCTTCGGATCCGCTACGAGATACGCGCCGACCTCCATCTCGGTCTGCTCCAACTCGCCTGCAGCATCATCT
>NZ_JBHVFF010000121.1:0-23502 GCF_042801895.1 Streptomyces sp. NPDC057543
GTGCACAACCTGCGGTGCACAGGCAGGCCGGTTGCCTCGCTAAGAGCCCGCGCAGATAGGCGGCGGGCGGACCTAGTACTCCAGCCGGCCCCGGAAGCTGAGACGGCATCAGGGATCCATCAGGGTGCTGTCGGGGGCGATCCCTGATTCGTCGCACCACGGCTGTGCGGCACGGTCGTGGGCATGACTTTCAAGCCTCCTTCCTCCAACGCCGGGACCGCGACGACAGCGGGCCGACGCAGGCGGGTGCCGATGGCGGCGCTCGCCTGCGTGGTGCTCGGCGCGGTGGCGCTGGGCACGGCCGTCCCGGCGGTCGCGGCGCCCGCCGCGCGGCCTGCCGCCGCGGCCGACACCACCGGCGACACCACCGGCGACCGGTTGCCGGAGCTGGATCCGCAGGCGTTGCAGCATGCCCTGTCGAGCGCGCCCGACCGCGTCACGGGCGTGCTGGCACGCGTGAGCGGGCCGGACGGCCACTGGACCGGAACGTACGGCACCGCCGACATCATGACCGGCGCGCCGGTGCCGGTGGACGGCCGGTTCCGTCTCGGCAGCGTCACCAAGACCTTTATCGCCACCGTGATGCTGCAACTGGCCGCCGAGGACCGCGTCGACCTCGACCAGCCCGTCCAGCGGTACCTGCCAGACGTCCTGCCCGACAGCTATCCGCCGATCCCCGTCCGCACCCTGCTCAACTTCACCAGCAGCCTTCCCGAACTGACCCCGGACGACCTGCCCACCACCCCGGACGGCATCGTCGAGCACCGCTTCGACAACCACCCGCTCTCCGAACTCGTCGCCAAGGCCGTCCGACACGAACGCCCCTTCGCCAAGCCCGGTCGCATGCAGGTCTACGGGGCCACCGGCTACTACGTCGCCGCCATGCTCGTCGAGAACCTCACCGGACACACCTACCAGCAGGAGATCACCACCCGGATCCTGCAACCGCTGCACCTGCGCGACACCACCGCCCCGCAGACCGACACCACGATCCCCGGCCCCCACTCCCACGGCTACATCGCCGTACCTCGGCCGGACGGCGGATCGCAACTGGTCGACATCACCGAACAGAATCCCGGCGCCGGCGGCATGATCTCCACCACCGCCGACCTCGACCGCTTCCTGACCGCACTCTTCCAGGGACGGCTGCTGCCCCCGACCGAGCAGGCGGAACTGTTCGACGTCCCCGACGTCCCCTACCTCGGCGGCACCGACGACGACCCGGGGCAGGGCAACGCCTACTACGCCGCCAGCCTGATGCGCGTGACCCTGCCCAACGGCGTGACGGTGTGGGGCAAGACCGGCACCACCTTCGGCTACACCAACGGCATGTTCACCACCCGCGACCTGCGCCGCCGCCTGGTGTACTCCTTCAACCCCACCACCGGCGGCGGCAACGACCTCGCCCTGGTCACCCTGATCCTGTCCGCGACCTTCGCCCCGTGAGCGTCACACCTCATGGCTGACGATCACCTTGCCGAACACGGCTCCTGACGCGTAGGCCCTATCCGGCCGACCTTGCCGGGCGCCCGACGCCGCGCGCCGATCCGACAAGATCGACCGGACAGGGCGTAGTTGGCAGACGGGACAGGCACAGGTCCGGTGATCATGGAGTTGCGACGCTCTGTGATCACTGGGGAGACCTGTGCCTGTACTGCCATCATGGCTGACCGAACCGCTCTGGGACCAATTCGCCGCCCTGCTGCCGCAGCGGCCCAAGTTCGATCCCGCCCACCCGCTGGGCTGCCACCGGCGCCGGATTGGTGACCGGATCGTCTTCGACAAGTTGCTGCAAGTCCTTCGGTTCGGCTGCTCGTACGAAGCGATCGCGGACGCCACCTGCTCGGCCAGCACGATCCGCAACCGCCGCGACGAGTGGATACAGCTCGGGCTGTTCACCCGGCTGAAGCAGATCACCCTCGACGCCTACGACCGCATCGTCGGCCTCGTCCTTGACCAGATCGCCGTGGACGGCGCTATCACCAAGGCCCCCGGCGGGGTGAAGCAGCCGGACGCTCGCCCGTCGACCGGGGCAAGCAGGGCATGAAACGCTCAGGCATCACCGACGGATACGGCATCCCGCTTGGCCGCGTACTGAGCGGCGCCAACTGCCACGACTCACCACTTCTGGCACCAACTCTCGACGTTCTGGCTGGACTTGGGCCACTGCCCGACGAGATCACCGTGCACCTCGACGCGGGCTACGACTCGGCCAAATCGCGCGCCGTGCTCGGAGAGCGGGGCCTGCGTAGCCGGATCGCCCACAAGGGAACCAAGGCACCGGTCCAGGCCACCCAGTGGTGGCATGTCGAGCGCACCCATGCCTGGCAGAACGCCTTCCAGCGGCTGGCGCGCTGCTACGAACGGCGGATCAGCGTCATCGGAGCCTTCTTCGACCTCGCCGACACAATCATCACCGTCCGTAGCCTGATCCGCCGAGCCTGGACCACCCACCGCTGGGGTACACGACCTCGCCGCCGACCATGACCAGCCGCCAATCTGCGCTGTCTCTAAGTCCGGCAACAAGCTCAACCTCGCAGCAGAGCTTCGTTCCTCAGAGGGGGTATGAGACCTGATGCCCGATTCTTCGTTTCGTGTGGGGCGATCGGGCAGGTCGTGACGAAGTCGGTTGACTACGGCCGGGGCTGGGAGAACAAGCCCTGCTCGGTCTCGGTCAGGATTCCGCGGTCGGCCAGCCGCTTGAGCTTCAGGCGGACGTTGTTGATGTTGTTGGGCGCGACCGCCAGGTCCATCGCCTCGCACACCTGCCGGGCCCGCAGCGGATGGTCGGCCGCGGTGAACACCGCCATGATCTGCTGGTAGGCCGGATGATCCGGCAGTTTCGGTGCCGGCAGCGCGGGCGCTTGCGGGTCGGGCAGCTCCAGCAGTGTCTTGCGGATGATCCGAACTTCTCCGGCGGCCAGGCCGAGTTCGTCGAGCTGTGCGGTCAGCTGCGTGATCTGTTCCCGCGTCTCCTCGGCTTGCGCGGTGATCTCTCGTTCCCGCTCCTCCAGCCGCGCCAGCACTGCGCCGAGCGTCAGCTCCCCGCCGGTCATGCGGTGCGCCAAGCCGGCACGGCCGCCCCGGTCAACCGGCGCACTATCACCGCGGTCATCGCCCAGTACACCCGCGACTCCGAACTACGGGGCAGAGGCGCTGTCCCGTTGGCTGGCTGAGTGGGATGATCTTCGGGTTGATCATGCTGGAGAGGGTTGTCCGTGGGGGACGTGTCGCCGTCCCGCACCGACTCATGTCGGCCCCGCCGAACGATCTGTTGCAGCTTCTGCCCTTCTTCATCGGTCAGCCGCCGCACTCTGACCGGCTCTGCCATCGACGACCTCACCTCCAACAGCAATCACGTTGCCATCGAGGATGAGGCCCAAACACCCAGCACCGCGAGCATCGACCGGCGTGTCACCCACCCGGTGAACGTTCGTGGTCAACGGACTAGCTGATGACATTGGGCGAGAGCGCGGTGAACCAGAGCAGGGCGACGGTGACGACGCCCATGATCGGGGTGAGTATCTCCGTCTCAAGCTTGTTGCCGCTGCTCTTGATCACCACGATCTCGTAGCGAGTTTTGAGCGGCCACAACCAGGGGGCACCCCTCTTCGTGATGGAGTCCCCCAGCAGGTGTGCCACACAGCCCAGCCCGATGGCGTAGGGCAACCAGCCAGGTGCCGAGGGGATGAACTTGGCAATCACCCCGGTGCCGATACCGGCCATCGATACGATGGTGCCCCAGGCGGAGAACCCGTGTCCGGGCGGGCAGAGATTGAGCGCCCGCACAGCCAACGCCAGCAGGAAGAAGGTCATGCCCAGTGTGAACGGCCGCCCCAGGTAGGTCACTCCCGCCCAACTGCCGGCGGTCATGAGGGCCACGAAGAACAGCGAATGCGTGGCATGGCGGTGACCGCCGGAGACCCAAGCGACGAAGCGGCACAGGGTCTTGGACACCGGGCCAAGGAAGTTGGCGATGGTGCCGTCGTGGTGGTCCAGGTCAGGCAACAGTGCGGCACCCGCGCAGAGTACTGTGCCCATCAGAATCTCCTGCGGCTCCAGGTGAGCATGCATCACCAACGGCGGCAGGTAGGGCGCGGTGCCCGCGAAGAGCAGCGCACCGCTCACGGCATGCGAATGACCCATCATCGTGTATTCGTCCTCCCCCGGCCCGGAGGCACGGTGGTCTCGTGCCTCCATAATCGGCAGACGCTACCAGCAAGATCCAACTGGCCATGACAATGCGGACCTGGCCCCCGATCGGCCTGAGCTGCCACGCTGCCGCAGCTGACTGGCTTCCACTTGGAATGGTTCAGGCCGCCGGACCCACCAGTTTCTTCCAGGACGTCTTCCATGGTGACGAATCTGATGACGGTGCCCTTGTCGCCGGTAGCGGCGGCCAGGTGGGTTCCGGCAGCCCTCATAGCGGTCATCGTGTCGTCCAGCGGGGTGTCGATCTCGACACGGATGATCGGAGGCAGAGCGCTTGGTGCGCTCCGGTACGCCCAGGGTGTCCTTGATGTGCAGGTATCTCAGCACCTCGCTGCCGGGGCCGGTCACCGGCAGGCGGGAGAAGCCCGAGCCCGCAGCGGCGCGTTCCATTTGCTGCGGGGTGATGTCGTTGCCGACGCTGATCGTTTCGGTCAGCGGCACCATCACCTCGCCGCCTGCCCAGTTCCAGCGCGTCCTGGAGGCGCTCATCGTCTGCGCGGTTCAGCAGTCCGGCCTCGCTGGAGTCCTTGACCAAGCGGGCGAATTCGTCGTGGGTGAAGACGGCGGCGACGGCCTCGGCGCCCAACTCGGTCTCCAAGCGACGAGGAGCCGGATCCCGTTGGCATGACCCGGCTACCCGACCACAGGGGCGGTCGGGCCCGGGTCGCCTTTGCCGAGGCGAGCGTGATCAAGCTCGTTGACGACGCCGTGCAAAGGCACTGGCAATCGCCATCGCCAAGGTGGTGTTGGCGGCGGTCCAGATCACGAGCTTGGCGTTCGGCCCATTGGCCAGTCCGCAACTCCCCGTCTGCGTGGAGGCAGAACGAGTCGGGCGGGAAATACTGCGAGACAGGTGTGCTGCGCGTGCCGTAGCAGGGCGACGTATCGGGAAACAGGCTCGGCTGCGCGCGCTGCGAGAGGGCCGACCGGACCATCGCTGGCAGGACGGAGATGTGACAGCCCCGGTCTCCCCCTCGGCGAGTGCCGACGAAGCGGTCTCCGGGGGCGGCATCGACGTCGCCCTTCTACAGCGGCACCACCGTCGCCGGACTCGCCGCCGACGCGGCGCTGACCCTCAAGAACCACGACTTCAGCGTCACCAGTACCGCCACCGCCGTACGGTCCCGGACAGAAGGGCCGTGCGGAGACCGTCGCCCGCCTCTTCCCGGAGGCGGATCTCCGGGCGACGACCACGGCGGGCATCAACGTGATCCTCGGCCAGGTCTACGCGGACACCCCCGCAGCCACCGCCTCTGGCAGGCTGGCTTCCGTACCCTCCGAAGTGGCCGATGGTGCTCGCTCCGCCGACGACGACCTGTGCGCGAACCTCTCCTACGGCTGAGCGGAAATCGCCTTCCCGGCCTTGGCCCGGTTGGCATGCAGCCGGTCCAGGTAGGACTGCGCCTGACTGCCTGGGTGCGCGCCGCGGGCGAATGCCAGCATGTTGCCCGCCCCTGTGTTGTAGCCCAGCGCCAGCAGTTCGTTCTTCGTGTACGTCCCCGGCCGGTGGGCGGGCAACTGCGCCGCCAGGTCGTGCAGATGCCAGGCGGCCGCCTCAATCGCCAGGTCCCGGTCGTCGGGCAGTTCCTCCCATCGGCGGTTAGCGAAATCATGCCGCCGCTTGGTCTCGTCGAAGGCGGCGCGGTGCATGTTCGCAATGCCGAAGGCGGCATCCGGCTTGTAACGCTGCCAGGCCCGCTCCAGCTCCGGGTCGTGCGGCTTGTAGGACTCGTTGTAGAGGATAGCCATCAGCAACTTCGCATCGATGTCGGCTTGGGCTGCGTGGGTGCGTACCTGCGGTGCGTAGGCCGCGGGTTCATAGGCCCCGGTCGGCGACACGTGCGGGCTGCTCTCGCCGGATGCCGGAGCACTCGGCGCGGCATGGGCGGTCTCGGCCGGTGAGGTGCTGGGTGGCGTGGTTTGTGAAACATCCGCGGACTCGGGCGTATGGCCACCGCGCACCAGGGCCCATGCTGCCAGTACGAGTACCAGCACCCCGAGCCACCGCCGCCGCGCCCTGGAGTCCGTCACCGTCTGCCGCTTCCTTCCGCGCACCGCCTGAGAACCCACAGCCTACGGAGTTCAGTCGAAGTCGGCGCGCGGCGAGCCACAGCGGAGGTTCACCGTCAGTACCGCCACCGCCACGGTCCCGACCGCGTTCGCCGCGCCATGCACTGATGTACGGAATGAGGATACGAGGATTCCGCCGCTGCGCAGGCACGTGATACCGAGGAAGAGGCCCCAGCCCCTGGCCATCACCATGCCGATCGGCCCGGACAGGAATCCCGCATAGTGTGCGGCCCCGAACAGCACGGCCTACACCCGGGCGCGGCGGTGCGGCTGCCGGCCGACACCCTGCACGGCTGGCCGGCCCCGGTGTTGCTGGACCTGGGCACCGTCACCGGGCAGGTGCCGATCGCACTCCGCAGTCCCGTTGCGCAGTCCCGTTGCGCGGGCGGCCCGGATCCGGCCTTCGGCTCGGGTGACGCAGCTCGAGTCCCGCGATCGGTACCGGAACCGGTTGATCAGCCGCGGGCGCGGAGGCTGGCTTCTTCGAGGTCGAGTTCCCGCTGGATCCGACGCCGGGTGGCGTTGCTGATCTTGTTCGCTTCGTAGAGGCGCTGGAGCTCGGCCGCCTCAATGGCAATGAGTGTCCGACGTGTCTCGCGGTAGGCGTCGGCAGGACGGGCGTCCGGGTCGCTGTAGTGGGCATCTTCAGCCTGGTGGATGCGCGCCTCCAAATGGCGACGGGCCTGATTCAGAGCGGCCTCGGCGGCGGCACCCAGTTCCGCGAGCTGGTCCGGATCGCCCAGCTGTTTGAGCTCTTCGAGAGCGGCCTTGGCAATGTGCCGGCGGGTCCGGGACTCCTCGCGCGCGGAGTGCTCCGGCTCCAGTGCGATGCCGGAGAGGCGGACGACAGGGGCGAGGGTGAACCCCTGGAAGACGAGAGTGAGCGCGACGGTCCCGGTAGTGAGCATGAGGATGAGGGCCCGATGCGGCAGCGGCGCCCCAGTGTGGGTGACCAGGGGGATGGAGAGTGCGGCAGCCAGCGGCATGACGCCTCGGGTGCCTGCCCAGGACAAGACGGCCGGAACACGCCAGGAGAGGCGACTGTCTCCCTCCGTGTGCCGGTATTGGATCAGGGCGGACAGCGGGAAGATCCACAGCAGGCGGATCGCAAGCAGGGTGAAAACGATCACCGGGACCCATAGCGGCCAGCCGTGCTCGTCGTGCGCAAGCTGACGGACCGTGGAGGGGAGCTCGAGGCCGATGAGAGCGAAGACGACGCTCTCGAGGAGGAAGGTCATGGTGTCGTAGACGGCGTGGACCTGGAGGCGGACGGGGGCGATGCTGAGCTTGTGGCCGGCGCTGCCGAGGACGACCCCGGACACAATGACGGCAGTCACGCCGGAGGTGTGCAAGTCCTCTGCAACAACGTACGAGGCGTACGGGGTGACCAATGCAATGACGGTCTCCAGCATGGGGTCCTCGGTCCGTCTGCGGATGAGGGTCACCACTCCGGCGACAACCGCGCCGATGAGGGCTCCTCCGCCGGCAAGGATCAGGAACTGCTCGACAGTGCCGGACACGGTGAGGGCGCTGCCGGAAACCGCGGTGGCCACGGCGGCCTTGTACAGGACCAGGGACGTGGCATCGTTGAACAGGCTTTCCGCCTGCACCATCACCTGCACGCGCGGTGGGAGAGACAGGCGCCGCCCGAGCGCGGAAACGGCCACGGGGTCGGTACTGGCCAGGACGGAGCCCAGGATGAACGCGGCCGCGGCAGTGAGCGGCGTGATCGCTCGGGCGACGTACCCGACAGCGATGGCCGAGGCGAGGACCAGACCGAAGACCAGGCCGGTCACGGGCCGCCACACGGTGCGCAGGTCGCGGACAGAGATTTCCCCGGCCGAGGCGAAGAGCAGTGGCGGCAGCACCAGCACGTTGATCACATGAGGCGGCAGGCGAACTTCGGGCACCCAGGGCATCAACCCGACGATCAGACCGGCAACGACGAGAAGCGAAGGGGCGGGCATGCTCCAGCGCCGAGCACCGGTCGTCACGGCTGTGGCCAGGACCACGAGCAGCAGGATGACGGTCAGGCCGGTCATGGAACGTCCCCAGTGGGTTACGGCTTGCTACCCCCTCTGACCAGGTGCTTTACCAACGTAACCGACCTCGGGCGGTGATGCAGCCGACAGGGAGCCCCGACCGTCCAGGGTGTGGCAGTCGATACGGCGGCGCACCCGCCCGTGGATCGGTCCCCGCTGTGAGGGCCCGGACGTGTGACCGGTCTGCGGCGCGGTCGTCCAAGTCCAGGACGGTCGATCGCTGTAGGGCTCAATCGTGAGCGCCGAGACGAGCGCGGATCGCCGCGGTCGTCTCGCGGGGCGGCAGGCCCGACCTGGCGAGGCCACGACTGCCAGCGGTGACGGCGCCCACGCTGCTGATCGTCGGGGGCCATGACCAGCTGGTGCTCGACCTCAACCGCGAGGCACAACTCGATCTCTTCCTCCTTGGTGAGCAGGTCGAACAGCAGGGTGCCCAGCCCGGCCCGATTCAGTCCGGCGGCCACGAACCGGTTGCGCGGGCTGTGCCGACTGCTGCCACTGCCATGCGCGAACACCACGATTTCGCTCGCGCCCTCGGGCACCGTCAATTGCCCGCGCAGCACCACCGCACCAGCCTGCACGGCGCTGGGAGCGGCGGTCGCGCCAACCGACGCAAGATCCGGACGGGGCCCGCCGTTCTTCCAGAGCTTGCTGGGGATGAAGTAGTTCTCCAACGCCACACTCCTGCCGCCTCGTGGAATGCCTTTCAGGACTGTAGTGACCGGGACCTCGGTGCGAGGGTGGTCGCCGGCAATTCCTCCGCAGACGCTCGATGGCGGAGCCATCACACCCAGGGGGCGACGGCAGGTGGAGCGGCTTCCGTCGGTCGGGCTGCCGTGCCCGGGCGCCAAGCGGCATGATGTACGGGCATGTGAGGGGTAGCCGGTCCTGGCTTCGGCGTTACAGGCAGGTCGGCCTTGGATGATGCTTGAGGACGAATAGGAGGCTCAGTCGTGTCCGACCCGGTGACGGCTCTAGCAATGACCGGCGCGACAACCCTTGTGGCCGCGATGGCCACCAGCGCCTGGCAGACGACCAGAACCCGGGTCGCCGCGTTGTTCCACCGCCGCGGTGACTCTCAGCGCGATGCCGAGGCGCAGTTGGACCGCAGCCTCGCCCGCTTCGAGGGGGCCGAAGGAACGGAGGCTGTCCATGACGCCGAGATCCGGCGGTGGCGGGACGACCTCGTCGACCTGCTGCGAGACCATCCGGACGCCGAGAACGGCCTCAGAGCCCTCATCGAAGAGATCCAGCCGCGGCTTCCGACGGCCCGACAGCGGTGGGTTCAGCACGTCGTCGCGCACGACGGCGGCTCGGCGTACGGTGCGTTGGGCCCCAACAGCAGCGTCAACGTCCACCACCACGTCGGATCCGGATACCAGCCGCCCGCATCACCACCCGAGCCTGCCACGGACGATAGCCGGTGAATTCCTCGCCCTTGGAATCCGAACAGCCACAAGAACCCACGGATTTCCGGCAGTTAGTGCGCTCGGAGAACGGCTTCGCCTACGGTGCGATCGGAGCGGACATCCATGTTTTCGGCGACGGCATACCGCTGTACCTGCTGGAGAACTGGCACCCGTCCGCACCGCCGGATCCCGGCTTCCTGCGGGAACTGCCTAGCCGCATGCTCAACGCCCGCTTCGCCGTTGTCGACTTCACCGGCCGAGAGGCGGAACTCGCCGACCTGCGCCAGTGGCGCGAGGCAGGGCCACGGCTGGCCGTCAGATGGCTGCACGCTCCCGGAGGCCAGGGCAAGACCCGGCTGGCTGCTCAGTTCGCGCGGGAATCACTCGGCGATGCTTGGAAGGTCGTCACCGCCACGCACGGTCCCGGCACCGTGTTCCCGCCGCCCGGGAGCCAGGACCTGCGCGTTGACAGCGCCGCTGGCCTGTTGTTGATCGTGGACTACGCCGACCGATGGCCGCTGACCCATCTGACCTGGCTGCTCAGCAACGCCCTGCTCCATCAGCCGACCGTCCGCACGCGTGTGCTGATGCTGGCTCGCAGCGCCGATGTATGGCCCGCCGTACGCGGCGCACTGGCCAACTACCAAGCAGGCACCTCCGCCCAGCCTCTGCCGATCCTGCTCGACGGCGGCGGCGAGTCTGGCGAGCGCGCCGAGATGTTCACTGCGGCCCGCGACAGCTTCGCCACCCGCTACGGCATCCCGGCCGCCGGGATCCGCCCCCCCGGCCCGCTGGAACACCCGGAATTCGGGCTGACCCTGGCCGTACACATGGCAGCCCTCGTCGCGGTCGACGCCCACACCACGGGCCGCCGCCCACCCCGGGACACCGCGGGCCTGACGGTCTACCTCCTGGACCGCGAGCACCTTCACTGGCAGCGGCTGTACGGCGACGGCATCCATGAACTCGACCCCGCCCAGCGGGCCTACTCCACCCCGTCCAAGGTGATAAACCGGACAGTTTTCACCGCGGCCCTCACCGGCCCCCTTGACCGGTCCACCGGCACGACAGTGCTCGACCACCCCCAACTCCGGGCCCCCGCCGGACAGATCACCACCGAACAAATCCTCGCCGACCATGCCGTCTGCTACCCCCCGTCCCACCCCGCCCAGCAGACGGTCCTCGAACCGCTCTACCCCGACCGCCTCGCCGAGGACTTCCTCGCTCTGACCTTTCCCGGCCATCGCGTCGACTATCCGGCGCAGGAGTGGGCCGGAGCCGTCACTTCGGCGCTGCTCATTCGCGGCGGAGAAGACACCCCCGCGTCCTGGACACCCCGCGCGATCACCTTCCTCACCACCGCGGCGAAGCGCTGGCCGCACCTCGGCCCCAAGCACCTGTATCCCTTGCTGGAGGAAGACCCACGGCTCGCTGTCACCGCCGGCAGCGCGGCGCTCACGGCCCTCGCCGATCTCGACGACATCAGCCCCGAACTTCTGGAAGCCGTCGAAGACCACTTGCCCAAACAGCGACACGTCGACCTCGACGTGGGGATCGCCGCACTCGCCAAGCGCCTCGCGGAGCACCGTCTCGCCCGCTTCAGCGACACCGCGGTCCACGCAGTCATCTATTTGACGCTCGGCAGCCGCCTGTCCAACGCGGGGTGGCGGGAGGAGGCCCTGGCCGCGACCCAGGAAGCCGTCGCGCTCTTCCGGCATCTGCTCGGCTCCGGCGCCAGCGCCAGCTCTGAGCCCGGCTACGTCTCCGCCTCCGTCGATCACGTGGAAGCGCTCGCAAGCGGACTCACAAGCCTCGGCAGGGCCTTCTCGCAACTCGGACGACGCGAGGAGGCCCTGGCCGCGACCCGGGAGTCCCTGGCGTTATCCCGACGTCTGGTGCAGGTGGACCCCGCCGCGTATGAGCCGCAGTTGGCCTCGGTCCTGACCAACCTCAACGTTCACCTGGCGTGGTCGGGGCTGCGGGAGGAGGGGTTGGCCGCTACGGAAGAGGCCATCGCGGTGTACCGGCGCCTGGCCGACGATGACCCGGCCGCGCACTCCGACGGTCTGGCCACCGCCCTCGAAAATCTCGCCGCCGGGCTGGCCGACGTCGCCCGGCACGATGACGCCCTGTCCGCCACCCAGGAGGCCGTACTGCTGCGGCGCTGCCAGGTCTCCGTCAACGCCCCCGCCTACGAGCCGAATCTCGCCGGGGCGCTGCACAATCTCGGCGTCGGCCTGTCGCGGGTCGGGCGGCTGGAGGAAGCCCTCACGGCGTCCGAAGAGGCCGTGGCGCTTGAACGGCGCCTGAGGGAAGCCAACCCGGCAGCGCACCAGGGCCTCACGAGAGCGCTCAGCAACCTCAGCGAGAACCTGGTGAAGCTGGGCCGGAGCCACGAGGGGGTGGCCGTGGCAGAGGAAGCCATGGTGCTCGCCCGGCGGCTGGCCGAGGACGAACCGGGCGCCCACGCGCGCACCCTCGCCGATTCGCTGGGCTCGCTTGGTGACGCGTTGACCGCCGTTGGTCGCTTCCAGGAGGCTGTGACAGCGGTCGAGGAGGCCGTGGCTGTCCGTCGACGACTGGCTGAAGACCATCCCACGGCCAACGCCCTAGAACTCTCCGGTGCACTGGATAGTCTCAGCACCCATCTGCGGATGGTGGATCGCCGCCAGGAGTCGGTGAGTACGGCGGAGGAGGCCGTGCTCCTCCGACGACGCCTGGCCGAAACCAACCCTTCCGCCTACTCGCCGCAGCTCGCTCAGTCGCTGGTCAACCTCAGCCGTAGCCTGCTCGGCACGGGACACCGGCACTGGGACGCCGTCGGTGCGGCCAAAGAGGCCGTCGCGATACGGCAGGGCTCGACCCTCACTGGTGCGGCTTACGCGTCGGGACTTGCCGACGCACTGCTCGCCGCCGGTGTCACCCTTTCGGCAGTTGGCCGGTGGCAGGAGTCCGTAACAGCGGTCGAGACGGGAGTGGATATGCTCCGCCGCCTTGCCGCGTCCGATCCTGTTGTCCACACCGCGTCCCTCGCGAAGGGGCTAGACGACCTCTGCCTCTGTGCATCCCGGGCTCATGAGTGGGACAAAGCGCTAGGCACAGCTGATGAAGCCGTCGCCATGTACCGGGGCCTCGTCCAGGCCGCACCAGGTGCCCACGAACTCCGCCTGGCGGCGGTCCTCAGCCAGCTCAGTATCGCTCGGCTGGAATTAGGACTGCGACATACGGCATTGATGCCAGCCATGGAAGCGGTTGACCTGTATCGACGTCTCGCCGAGTCCGAGCCGGCCTCGGTCGCCGCCGACCTCGCCGGCACACTGAGCGGTCAACTGGGCGTCGCATTGACAGCGGCGGGCCGGCACCAAGAGGCCCTGGCGGCGACCGAAGAGGCGATCACGATCCTTCGACGCCTGTCCGCGATCGACCGCCCTGCCCATGAACCAGCTCTCGGCGTCGCCCTCTACAACATGGCTCTCGGAGTAATCGTCAAGACCTGTGGACCGGGTAGTTAGAAGAAGCCGATCGTATCCTTGAGAAGACGAAGGGCTTTTGCGCGGTATGTGGCGCTGTCGCGCCAGGTCTTCTCTGCCTGCACGCTGGTGATCGTGATGCCCGCCCTCCCGGCTGAGTTCTTCGCGGGCGCCAGGTGTCCGCAGGCGATGAGTGCGCCGATGCGAAATAGAGCGATGCCCAGTTGGCGGGCGGCCTCGGGCTGAGACAGCCAGGCATCGTCTGCCACCTGGGGAACCCGCAAGAGCTTTGGGTAGCGGCGCTCGTCTTTCGGAGTCATCAGGCGGCCCCCGCTTCGGAGCGTTTGACGAGGTGACCGTTCTTGAAGGGGGCGCCGTTGCGGACGAGGGCAACGAAGTGAGGTGCGGTGATCGCGCGCCAGCGGGTCTGGGCGGACTCGACGAGCTTGAACACCATCGCCAGGGCCGCGACCGGGCTGCCGGCCCCGCGGGTGACCTTGGTTCTCAGCTTCACGGTGCTGAAAGTGCTCTCGATGGGGTTTGTCGTGCGCAGGTGCACCCAGTGTTCGGCGGGGAAGTCGTAGAACGCGAGGAGCTCGTCGGTCTCGTCGGTGACCTTCTTGGCCGCTTTCGGCCATTTGACGCCGTAAGCGCGCTCGAAGCCCTTGACCGCCTTCTCGGCGTGGTCGCGGTCCTCGGCGTTGTAGATCTCTTGCAGGGCCTTCTTCGCGCCGGGCTGGGCCGACTTCGGTAGCGCGTTCATGACATTGCGGACTTTGTGAACCCAGCACCTCTGGTGTCTGGCCTGTGGAAATACCTCCGCCAGGGCCCGCCATAGGCCCATCGCACCATCCCCGACCACGAGTTCGGGATCGTGCATGCCGCGTCGGCGGCAGTCGCGCAGCAGGTCCGCCCACGACTCGGTCGATTCACGCAGCCCCTCGGCCAGCGCGATGAGTTCCTTGCGGCCGTCGGGGCGCACGCCCATCAGGACCAGGACGCAGGAGTGGGCCTGGCCGAGGCGGACCTTGGGGTGGACGCCGTCGGCCCACACGTAGACGTAGTCGGAATCCGACAGGTCGCGGGCCTGGAAGGCCGTGTGGTCCTCGACCCACTGCTTCGTCAGCCGGGTCACCGTCGCCGGCGAGAGGCCGGTCGAGGAGCCCAGGAACTGCTCCATCGCGGGCACGAAATCCCCGGAGGACAGTCCGTGAAGGTAGAGCAGGGGCAGGACCTCACTGACCTTCGGAGACTTCCGGCACCACGGCGCAAGGATCTTCGACGAGAACCGCTTGCGCTCACCAGTCTCCACGTCAACACGCTTGTCATTCACGCGAGGCACCTTCACCGCGACCGACCCGGCGGCGGTGGTCACCTTCCGTTCGCGATGATGACCGTTGCGGACCACCAGACGGCGACCGGCCTCATCCCGGTCACCGGACAACTCGGCTATGTACTGGCTGACTTCGGCCTCCAGGGCCGCGGCGAGCATCCGCCGCGCACCCTCACGGACGATGTCGTCCATCAGGGATCCGGTCTCGGTGGTTCCCTCGTCGTTGACTACGCTGAGCACGGGCGTGCCTTCCCGACCCGCGGTGCAACGCGGGTCTACTCGGTGACCATCAATCGATCACTCGGGAAGGTACGCCCTCCGCGTTCCGCGAGGCACCCCTCCCGAGGCCGATCCACAGGTCTTGAGCATTGCTCTGGCTCTCGACCTGTCCGAGGTAGGACGGCCACAGGAAGCACTGGCCGCGTCCGAGGAGAGCGTGGCAATCCTCAGGCAACTGGCCGCGACCAATTCGGCGCTGCACGAACCCACGCTGGCAGCCGCGCTGAACAACCTCGGCAACACGTTGTCGGCCCAAAACCGCATCCACGAAGCCGTGTCCGTCGCGGAAACGGCGGTGCTGCTGTATCGCCAGCCGGCCGCGAGCGCTCTCCCGGATCAAGAGCACCACCTCGCCGTTTCCCTTCACACCCTGGGTCTTCACCTGTCGGAGGCAGGACGGCCACAGGAAGCACTGGCCGCGTCCGAGGAGAGCGCGGCGATCCTCAGGCAACTGGCCGCGGACAACCCGGCTCTGCACGAACCCACCTTCGCCAAGGCGTTGTTCGGCCTCTCTGTCGAGCTTTCGGTCCTTGGCCGGTTCGAGGAAGCACTGCCCTTGGCAGAGGAAGCGGTGCTGCTCCAGGCCCGCCTGGCACAGTCCGATCCCGAGGCCCATCTGCCCGTTCTCGCAGCTTCGCTGATAGATTTCGCTGCGATATTTTCGGCGGCCGGGCGGCCCGAAGACGCGGCGGAGACCGGCGAACGGGCGGCGAATATTCTGTGGCGCCTCGCAGAGCAGGATCCCCATACCCACCTCGCGCCTCTCGCAGGTGCGCTCAACAACCTCGGCGTCGATCTCATGGACGCGGGAAGGCAGCAGGATGCCCTTACGGCGACGGAGAAAGCCGCCGGAATCCTGCGGCACTTGGTGGCCTACGACCTGCACGGTTTCGGACCCGTACTCACCGCCACGCTGTACAACCTGGCCGGCCGCTTGCGGGAAGCAGGGAGGCCCGCGGACGGCCTGGCGGCAACGGTGGAAGCGAGCGTTCTACGCCGACGGCTCGTGGAAGGAGACCCGACCCGGGAGTCTGCTCTAGCCCGCGCCCTGCGGACTCTCACCACGGATCTCGCCACGGCAGGACGCCACGAGGAAGCCGCGGCGGTGGCCGAAGAGGCCACTGACCTCCTCAGGGGGCTGGCGCGGTCCGATCCTGCCGCTTACGCACCGGACCTCGCGGGATCGTTGCACCTACTCGGCGACTGCCTGCGAAAGGGGGGGAGATGGGAGGAGGCACGCAGCGCTTTCCGGCAGGCGGTGGCAATCCGCCGACGTCTTGCCCGGTCCGACTCGGACTACGAGTCTTTGCTGGCCTTCTCGCTGCATGACCTCGGGGCAATGTCAGCCGTCCTCGGGGAGTTGGACGAGTCCCAGGTCGACTTGGAAGAGGCAGTGACAATCCGCCGGTGTCTCGCCCGGTCCGACCCTGCGCGCCACGAACCCGATCTCGCCTTTTCGCTGGTCGCCATGGCAAACATCCTGGGCGAAGTGGCGCAGTTCGAAGAGGCACACGCCGCCGCCGATGAGGCGGTGGCCATCCGCGGGCGACTCACAGGAAGCAGTTCAGCATACTTCGAGCCCGCCCTTGCACAATTGTTGTCCACCCTCGGTTTCAATCTCGCCAGGGCGCGTCCGAGGCAGCATGCCCGCGCTCTGACGATCACCGAGGAGGCTGTATCCGCCTACCGGCGCTTAGCGGAGCGCGCCCCTTCGGTGTACCTTTCCGACCTTGCCCAGACGCTGCATGACCTCGGCAGCCGCCTTTCGCAGGTGGAGCGCCCCGAGCTAGCCGCAGTGGCGACCAAGGAAGCAGTCGCCATCTGGCGCGGTCTCGCCGGACCGGAACGCACATTCGAGCGTCAGCTCGCGACGGCGTTGCGCGACCTCGCGACCTATCGCGAAGAGGTGAAGCAGCGAGCCGACCGGCCCTCTTCCGAGGAGCGCCCTTCATGAAGAACATCGTCGAGCCCTTCGCGAACAGCGGGGCGCTCTGACACAGTCTATCCCCCAGCATGATAGTCCGGCTGCTCGTTCGATCACCTTGGCACCGATCGCGGTGCCGGGACTGCGGTTCGAGCGTCACGTTCGAATCGGGGTGTGGGGCTCGGAAAGTCGTCGCCGCAGGTCAAGCCGCATAGCGGTACTCGTTAATGGCGCCGCCGAGGATGCGGGTGCGCAGGAGTCTGCGGACTTCGAGGTCGTGCACGGTGATGGGCTGCTGGTCGGCGCCCGGAGGTAGTTGGTTGCGTGCTCGGTGGGGGCGGTGCTCGTTGTAGTGCCGCTCGTAGGCGGCCAGGACGTGCCGGGCGTGGGCCTCGTTCATGATGAGGACATGGTCGAGGGCCTCACGCCGGATGCTGCCGATCACCCGCTCGCAGTGGGCGTTCATCCGAGGAGCTCGCGGTGCACTCTTGAGGATCTCCATCTCCTCGGCCTCGAAGACGGCGTCGAAGGACTGGCCGTACTTGCCGTCGCGGTCACGTAGGAGGAAGCGCAGGGGTTCCATGCGCGTGCAGAGGTCGGTGGTCAGGTTCCGCGCCTGTTGCACTGCCCACTCGCGGGTGGGGTGGGCGGTGATGCCGGCGATGTGTAGGCGCCTGGTGCCGTGTTCGAGGAACGCCAGCGCGTACAGGCGTCTGCCGAGGACAGTGTCGATATGCAAGAAGTCGACGGCGATGATGCCCTGGGCCTGGTTCGTGAGGAACTCCCGCCAGGTTGGGCCGGCGCGGCGTGGGGCCGGGTCGATGCCCGCTGCGTGGAGGATCTTCCATACCGTGGATGCGGCGATGGGGTGTCCGAGTCGGGCCAGCTCGCCTTGGATCCGCCGGTGCCCCCACTGCGCGTTCTCTCGAGCGAGCTGCAGGATCAGCTTCTTGAGCGCTGCCTTGGTCGGCGGCCGTCCGGTGCGGGCGCGCCGGACGCTATAGTCCCACTTCGCCGCGATGAACCTGCGATGCCAGGCCAACAGGGTCCCGGGAGTAACCGCGAAGACCTCGTGCCAGCGGCGACGGGGTATCAGGCTGGAGAGTACAGCCAACCAGAACCGGTCCGCTGGCTCGTATCGGACCGGGCGGGCGAGCTGACGGCGCAGCACCGCATTCTCATGCCGGAGGACGAGCAACTCGGCTTCCTTATCGGTGTCGCGGCGCAGGAGCACCCCAGGGACGGACAGCAGCCTGCGGGCCACCTTGTACAGCATCGAGATGATCACGCCGACATGGTCCCAGCCGAGAACGCTCTACCGTCCCGACCTGCGGCGATGACTTTACGAGCCCCGCAGGAGGTCCCCGGCGGAATCCAGCTCGTCGCACTGCCGATCACAGCGCCGGTCCGAGGAGGCCCCGCCCAGCAGCAACACATTGCGCAAGCCGAGACGGACCAAGATCCGGACCATTTCCGGACCAGCACCCCTCCAGCGAGCCGCACCAACTGCTTTTTCCCCTGGTCAGCTTGGGTGCAACTGCTGTACCACCAGCAGACGAAGAATCTACTGGTGTCCTACTCGCCGAAGAAGCTGGGCTTCTTCTAAACGCACGAGATAAGGCGCCTGACCTGGGCTTTCACCCGTCAGGCGCCTTTCACTCAGCCCGCTCTCGATCGAGCCCGGCTTGCGTGCTAACTCCCATTTCCTCCCGCTGCTGTACCCCTCCCGACCAGTGCTTCCGGACCAGTCACGGACCGAACCTCCAGTTCAGCCCTCGGGTGCGTCCCTTTGGTTGACGCGCTGCCACTCGTTCATGGGCTGCTCGATGAGGCGGTTCGCCTGCTCTCGAAGGCCGTCGAGGAACTTGGCGTAGTGGCGAAAGAGAACCTCGATGCTCTGACCGGCGCGGCGGGCGCATTCGGCCGGGTCCACTCCGGAGTAGAGCCAGAACGAGATCCCGGCGTGCCGGAGATCGTAAGGTCGCTTGGCCAGGCGAGAAGTCCGCTCGGTACGAGTCAGGGCGTGCTCCCGGGCCCGCGCCCACATGATGCCGTAGGCGGCAGCGTCCACGTACTTGCCAGCCTGGTCCCGGAAGAGTCGACCGTCGGGTGCCACATCGAACCGTTTCACATGGGCACGCAGCATGCGTACGAATTGCGGCGGGATGGGAATAGGTCGCGTCGCGCTTGCCGCGCGACGCTTGAGCGAGTGCACCTCGTGCACCTCTCCGTTGTCGGTCCACTCCCTGCCAGACGTGACAACCCCGCCCGAGAGGTTGAGCATCCCCATCCAGTCTTCGGCAAGTGGCATTGATCGATCCGAAGATGGATGACCTCAGCTGGCCGCATAGCCGCGAAGTACATGCAGCCGAAGAACGCCTCAAGATGAGGACCTCCGCGACCGCGGAATGCGGCCCGGCCGGCACCTCGGCCACCGTTGCACGAGCATCCACCAGCCGCTGAAGCGCGCTTCTGCGTCGCCGAGCGCGGCCTGCACCCGCTCGGCCTCCTCTCGCAACTGCGCGATCTCTTCCCGGACCCTCTTCTCCCGGGCCTCCAACAAACCGAGCACCGACGGCACCAGCCACCTCCACGAACGAGACGAGCAGGCGAATCACGCCCATCTCCCCATCCACCGACCGGAGTTCACGCCCACCCACCTCGAACCAACCGATCACCTTCGGAAAGCGGATGGCGTCTAAGGTCCCCCGCAGCTCGGGAGTGGCTGACTAGCTGGTCCAGAGCGGGTTGACGTGGTTTCAGGTTCACTTGTTCGGTCGCTGCCTGGTCGGCGTAGTGCTTCTCCTCGAACTCGATCGGGCTGAGGTAGCCACTTCCGTCGCCGCCGCCTGATGACCGCACACGACTACCGAGCCGAAATCCGCCACCGCTTCGCCATCTGGGACGAGATCACCGACGCTGCCGGCTGGCCCATCACGGCCTGAACACAGGCCCGGACCGGGGGCCCACCATGCCCCGACGCCCCGTCAGGCACGTACGCCGTCGGCGACGGCGCACTCGGCTTCTGGAACGCGCGAACGAGTTGTTTCCCGACACCCGCCATCAAAGGTGCTGGGTACACAAAACGGCCAACGTGTTGGACGCGCTGCCGAAGTCGGCCCAGCCCGGCGACTACGGCTGCTGCATCAACCGCACCCGAGCCACGAACGACTTCCATAGCCTGGGTGCTTTCCTGATCAGAACGAACAACTCCGAGAGAAGTCCACACGGGTTCCTGTTTCGCGCACTGGCTGGTGCCGAGGTCTCCGCAGGCTGAGGGCGCCAGTCCGGTGTCCTTGATGTTCTTTGCGGCGTTCACGTCGGCGTGGTCGGTATGGGCGCAGGCTGTGCACGCGAAGGCCGCTCGGCTCCTACGGTTGTTCGCGTGCGTGTGACCGCAACGGTTGCACCGCTGCGACGTGAAAGCCGGGTTGATCAGGGAGGCGGCGGTACCGGGCCGTCTCACCGGCTGTGACCGCTGCCGGGCTGGGTGCACGGTTTCGCTGAAGGACGGCAGACCCAGCCTCCAACGCTCGCTACCCGACGGGGTGTTGACTTCCCTACTGGATTTAGGCTTTCTTAATGGTATGAGGGAGGATCGCAGGCTCCGCCGTCGCAATGAGACTGTGCAGGAGATCCTCGACGTTGCGGTCGAGGTCATGGCCGAGGAAGGCGTGGCGGCGCTCAGCCTCGCGGAGGTCGCGCGGCGGGTGGGCATGCGTCCGCCGTCCCTGTACCAGTACTTCCCGTCGAAGATGGCCGTCTACGACGCGCTGTTCGAACGCGGGATGCGGCAGGCGGTCGAAGTGCTGGATCCGTACCTCGCCAGACTCTCCGAGGATCCGCGGAGCGCCATCACCGCGGGCCAGGAGGCCACCATCACCTGGGTGATGACCAACCCGGTGCTCGCACAGCTCCTCTACTGGCGGCCGGTGCCAGGTTTTGAACCCTCTCCCCAGGCGTTCGAGCCCGCCGTGCGACAGTTGGAGGCCCTGCGCACGGCACTACAAGCGGCCGTGGAAGCCGGGCAGTTGGCGTCTGCGGCCGCAAGCGAGGAAGGCGTGGCTCTCTACACGGTACTGACGTCCGGTGTGATCAGTCAGCAGCTTTCCAACGAACCGTCTCCATCGGCCGGGGAGGGCCGGTTCACCCGGCTCGCACAGACGGCACTGGACATGTTCTTCCGCTACTTTGCCCCCGAGGAGGGCGAGTCCGATGACCACATCCTTCGTGGCAGCCGCACACCTGCCGCAGACCGGCCGCGACCGGTCGGCTGAGATCGCCGAGGCCGAGGGCCGGGCAGCCCTCGCCCTGCTCAAAGGCCTAGGCAACGGCGACTGGTCGCTCCCCACCGACTGCGGCGAGTGGGACGTGCGCACCCTCGTCTCCCACCTCGTCGGCCAGTGCGAGGACAACATCCGTCTCCGTACGATGCTGCGCCGCCAGCTCGTGGGGCCGCGCCGCTACCCCGACAAGATCACTCTCGACGCCCACATGGCCGTGCAGATCGACGACCATGCCTCCGAGGCCGGGCCGGCGCTGGTGGAGCAGTTCGCACTGCTGTGGCCCCGCGCCGTGCGCGCCCGCAGGCGGAGGCCCGGTCCGATGCGGCGCGTCACGGTAGACAGCGGGATCCCCGAGGTGCCCCGGATGTCCATCGCCTACCTGCTCGATGTGATCTACGTACGCGACCTGTGGATGCACCGCATCGACCTGGCGCGGGCCACGGAACAGCCGGTCGCACTCGAGGAGCACGACCGGCACATCGTCGAGCAGGTGGTCCGCGACCTGGCGCTGGCCTGGTCCGACGCGCCGGTCCATCTGGAGCTCAGCGGCCCCGCGGGCGGTAATTGGCTGCTGGGCTCCGGCGAACCGGCGGGGGTTGTCAGCGCGGACGCCGTGGCGTACATGCGTGTACTGTCCGGCCGCGACGGCGAGGCCGCGCTGGAGCTCGCCTCCGGTGCCCAGGAGGCCCTTGCGGCCGTCCGCCGGGCCAGGGTCGTGTTCTGACGGACAGCCGCCTCATGGTCCGGGCCCGGTCGGGCCCGGACCGTGGCTCCTCCACTCGCCATCTGGATCCGGCGACCTTCACCAAGATGGTCAGCGGCACCGGATCGGGTGAGTAGCAGCGGTAGTAGGCGAGTTCACCGGTGGTGCGGTTGCGGCGGATCAGCAGCTGGCGGTGGCCCAGGCCGGGTCGGCAAGGTCGATGACAACCCAGTCGTAGAACCGCTGTCCCTTCGCGCCGCGGCCGGCCGAGAACATCCTGGCCAGTTCCGGCTTGGTCGCGAAGCCGGTGTCCTCGCCGAGCCCCGCGGCCTGGCAGCGTTCCGGGTCGCACGTCCAGGAGCGCGGGAGGTACAGCTCCCGGTCCACCGCGGCGTATCCCCGCTCGCCGGCGTAGACGAGGTAGACGGCGACCTGGGAGTTCTCGATCCGCCCGGCCGTGCCGGTGTATTGGCACTGGACCCCGACGGTGTGGGTACCCTTCTTCAGGTCACCGGTCTCGTCGACGACCAGCACCGCGGCCTCGTCGTGGGGTGCTCGACGACGTATTCGCGCACATCGTCGCGGACCGCATCAGCGTCCCAGGAGGCCCGGCACAGCAAGTGTTGCATGCCGTGCGGGGTCGCTTCGCCGGCCCACTCCGTGATCGTCCAGCAGTTCTTGCGCCGCAGGTCCGACAGCAGGCCCAGCACCAACCGCTTGGCCCGCAGCGCTGTCCTCCCATGTCTTCATGCGAGCCTTGGACAGCGCCAGCCCCCGCTGCGCGACCTTGTCCACCCCGGTCGCCAACTCCTTGCGCAGGCGGGCGGTTGCCTTCGGTTCCGGGTTCAGCGCGAGCAGGTACCAGGCGATCGCCGGACACAATTGCCCTCTTCCATCCGAGCGGACCTTTGCGCTGACCCACGCGCGGCAACGAAGGCGTCCTCCACCGACACCCCGTTCTGGCCAGGCAGAGGAATGAGTAGATCGTTCCGGTCTCGCCGCAGCCGGTCATCGCCGTAATACAGTGGTCCAACGCCATGTCGGTTCAACAGCTCACGCACCGGACGAAGTTCATTCGGGTACGTTTTCGCTCCCATGCCCCGAGCCTAGAAGGCCCGCGCAAACCCGGTGTCTGGAGGCAGAAAATCGGCGAAACCTCCAGAGCACCCCCCTCCCGTTGTCGACTGGACACGCCAACCAGCTGAGACGGGAAGGAGGTACACAAGGCCATGCAGATCATCTCGGGCATCGTCATCGCCAGCGGCTCGATCATCGCCGCTGTCATCGGCCACAAGGCCAAGTAAGCAGATGAGGCTGGTCGGGACTCACTGTGGTCCCGGCCAGCAGGGTCGGCGCCGCATCAACTGCCGCCGACTGGAGCGACAGGACCACTCACGCCGGAGTGCAGAGGACTTCGGTCATCCGTGCAGTCGGCTTCGAAAGCTGACAATTCGATCGTCACGTCCGTCCCGCCCTTCCCGACTCTGCCGCAGTAAATGCGTACACCTCGCCTGCGGCGGCCGGAGAGTCCGCCGCAGGTCGCGAAGATCACGGTAGAGGCCCTGCCGCAGTAAATCCGGCATTTACTGCGGCGGCACTCCAAGGAAGTGGGCGCTAGGGATTGCAACGACGATTACCGAGAGCTACTTGTCGGGTGGTGGCAACTAAGACCGTGTCCTATGTGGTGATCACTCGTTGAGCTGTTCATGGGGCGGGATACGTGGAGTTGGATTGTTCCGGACGGGCTGTGGGAGATCGCGAAGCCGTTGATCCC